>JBDKSY010000188.1:0-8730 GCA_039680395.1 Anaerolineaceae bacterium
GCTCGCATTATCCCCATCAGACCATTCCATCAAGAGGATATATAGATCGCTTGCCAGCGTGCTGCGCACCGCAGGCAACGTAACAGTTTCATCTGATCGTAGATAAGTTTTCAGCTGCGGTTTCAAAATGGCAATCAGCTTTCCATTTCGCATAACATCAACCTTGGCTGTAGCTTGCAATGTTTCTTCTGATGCAGTATCGGTATCCAGCGATTGGAATGTCAGGGTATACCCCGCAAAATCCATTGTTTGGTTGATATTGAGAGTCGCCTGTTTTTGCTGTTGAAAGAATTCGATCCCCACAATTCCCAGTGCCATCATTACCACGCCCAGATGTATGATCTGCCCGCCATATCGTCTGCGTTTAGTAAAAACCGTTTTCCACAGCGAGTGGAAAAATGAAATTCCTGTCTCCCGCATGAACTTCACAACCGTATACCCATATTCTGTAATGATCAACAGAGCGGTTAAGATGATCACTCCCATGGCAATTAATGCAGCAGCAAGATGGGTTCCTGTTATAAAGACGATTCCGATGATGACCAGGCAAATGGTCAAAGATACCAGACCAATACGTTTCAATTTGTGCAGATTGGTGTACCCCCAGGAAACTAAAGGCGCCACGCCCATCAAGAGAACAATTACACCGAACAACGGACCTGCAGCCTTTTTATAATATTCAGGTCCAACACTGACAGAAGTTCCCCAGAGAATATCTGTCACCAGGGGGGCGAGCATGCCCCACAAACAGATCACGATGATGCCGAGGAACAAAACGGTATTCAGAAAAATCAGAGATTCGCGTGAAAACCAGGATTCTAATGATTGGTCAGATTTCAGATCATTCCAGCGCCAGAGTAAAACCCCCAAAGCGAAAATGACCACTACTCCCAGTAGGCCAAAGAAATAGAAACCCATATTACTTTCTGCAAAAGCATGTACAGACGCAAACATGCCAGACCGGGTGAGGAAGGTGCCCAATATCACCAAAACAAAGGTGAGCATAATTAAGAAAACATTCCACCGCCGGAAAAGCCTATTTTTATCCTGTGCCATGATGGAATGAAGAAAAGCAGTGCTGCTCAACCACGGCAGCAAAGCTGCCACTTCAACCGGGTCCCAGTTCCAATACCCTCCCCAGCCAAGCACATCATAAGCCCACCGGCTGCCGAGGATCAATCCAATAGAGAGGAACGCCCATCCGAACAGCGTCCAATTTTTTGTAGAATGGATCCATTCATCCTTACCTTCTCGTGAAATGAGAGTGGCAAGCGCAAACGCGAATGGGATGATGAAAGCGATGAAACCCAGATAAAGCGCGGGTGGATGAAAGATCATCGCAAGGTGGTGAAGAAGAGGCGGAAGACCTTGCCCATCGGGCGGGATGAATAAAGTACTGTGGATCGGTTTAAAAACAGCCAATAAAAGGGTATGATCTTCCAGAAGCCAGAATCTGCCGAATGGATTTTCGATCAGTGTAGAGAGAAATAAAAAGAAAGTTTGAACCGCTAAGATGATAAAGCTGACCCACGGAAAGAGGGGATAGTCTCGATCCCATTTGCGAAGTGCCATTGCGAGGGCAAAAATGGAGAGCAGCCAGTTCCAAAAAAGGATTGAACCTTTCTGCCCTGCCCACAATGCGCTCAATCGTAAGAGAAAAGAAGTACTTTCATTAGTGACAGAGAAGACGTAACCGACTTCATACGCCTTCGTAGTTAGCAATAGCACCAGACTCAGAGTGGATAATGTCACCAGCAAAAAAGTCAAAAGGAGGGCGATCCTCCCCCTTTTAATCCAGCGTGTATCCTGCTTGATCCCTCCAATCAGCGAAGCCAGGCTGCCGGAGAAACTGACAATACATGCAACAAAAAGACTTGTGTTCCCCAACGTCGTTATCATTGCAGGGCTATTTCTAACCTCCTTAAGCCGTACAGATGAGCTTTCATTCTGGCTTTTGGCCACTGATCAATATATAGCCCAGGTATTGGAAAAGCGATTTGATCACACGGAAACTGGGTGTGACCTGCCTGGCGTATTTACGAAAATTCTTATCCTTAAAAAGTAATCTGCCAAATTGTTTCCAGGCTGCCCACATTTCCCCTTTTCCTTTGCTCTCCCGAAGCTGTTGCATTTCATCCCGCCACTGTTGTAGTGCATTGATATGACGGGATTCAGAAAACAGGATTCTAAATCCACTCTCCTCGAATAGCTTTATCCAACCAGAAGAAGATAAGAAATCCACCCCGCCCATGGAATTCTGGACGAATGCAAGCAGATCCTGGGGAGGAGGTTGGTGCCAGATACATTCGTTGGTGCCAATTCTGCCACCCGGTTTTAACACCCTCATCATCTCTCGAGATGCTAACTCTTTATCTGGCACAAATGCCAACACTGATTCACTGATCACGGTATCAAAAGACTGGTCTTGAAACGGCAGGCTCTGTACATCTGCGGTTCGAAATAACACACGGTCTGCTAATCCTCGCTTCAGGGCGCGATTGGATGCCCATTCTACCATCCCACTCTCAATGTCAATGCCAGTTAATTTGCAGCCACTTTTTTGTGCAATATGGCAGGAAGCAATACCAGAACCAGAACCGATAACCAATACGTGGGTGTCTTTTCCAATCAGACACTTTTCCACCAGAAGGTCTGTTGCCCTGAGGCCACCCATATGCTTGGTGATTCCCCAGGTGGATTGAGCGCCAAAATAGGATGCCGTATTTGCAGATGTTGATAGTTCTTCCATGTTACCTCACTGTAAGTTAACTATAGCATACGGTTGGTTTTATTTTGTGAGCGAATGTTAAGGCATCTATTACAAAAGGAAAAGGAGGGGTTGGAATATGATATAAATACATGACTTGAGGTGTTTGTGTCGCGTGATGAAAAAGCCTGGTTGGAAGCCAGGCACTACTCGCCTGAAAAATTAAAAATTGCCCGGCGTATTTTAGAAGAAATGCGTGGCGGCAGTGACATGCATCGCGCTTTGCTCCGCAACCCACTACCCGAAGGGGGGATAATCGCCAAGCATGTGCTGGTGGCTGCTTATCGTCAGCTTGTGGAAAGCGGAGAATGGCAGCCGGATACCAGTTTTCTCGACCGGATTCGCATGAAACCAATGCGCACTCTTTCGGGGGTTACTACCGTAACAGTGCTGACACGCCCCGCACCCTGCCCGGGGCATTGTATTTTCTGTCCTACAGAATCCATGATGCCCAAAAGCTACCTTTCCGATGAACCGGGAGGAGCTCGCGCGGTGCAGAATCAGTTTGACCCATATCGTCAAACAGCTTCTCGCCTGGATGCTTATGAGGCGATTGGGCATCCTGTTGATAAGATCGAGCTGCTCATTTTGGGTGGTAGCTGGACGGCTTATCCCATTAATTACCAGGAATGGTTCATCCAGCGTTGTCTGGATGCTTTGAATGGCTTTGATAGCCAGTCACTGGAAGAAGCTCAAATTGCAAATGAGACCAGCGAACATCGAAACGTGGGTCTGGTCATTGAGACCCGTCCGGATGAAATTACACCCGAAAGGCTGGCATGGTTCCGGAAACTGGGTGTTACCAAAGTTCAATTGGGTGCGCAGTCAATGGATGATGAGATATTGCTGATCAACCAGCGCGGGCACACCGTTGCACAAACGCTGCAGGCTTGCGCGATGCTACGCGCTGCAGGATTTAAGATCGTACTCCACTGGATGCCAAATTTACTGGGAGCCACGCTTGAAAGTGATTGCGAAGATTTCACCCATCTCTGGCAGGATGCCTGCCCGGATGAAATTAAAATTTATCCTACCCAACTTCTGGAAAATACTATCCTCTATCAGCACTGGCTAAAGGAAGAGTATCACCCTTACAGTACCGAAGAACTGATTGACCTCATTGTCACAGTGAAACCAGGCATTCCGCCTTACTGCCGCGTGAACCGTATCATCAGGGATATTCCGTCTTCGCATGTGGTCGCAGGGAATAAGCGCACCAGCCTGCGGCAGGATGTGTTGGCAGAGCTGGATCGCCGCGGAGAGAAATGTGGCTGCATTCGCTGCCGTGAAGTACGCGGATCACAAATTAACCCCGAAAAATTATCCCTGGTGTCCACCATCTATCATCCCATGCATGCGGAAGAACATTTCTTGGAATATCAAACACCTGAAGGGAAGATTGCCGGATATTTACGTTTATCATTGCCAAAGCAGAACGATTTTTCCTTTTTTACTATGCCTGAATCTACCGAATTTCCTGACAATAAAGCTAACCTCGAGGGTATGCTTAACGACCTTCAAGGAGCAGCGATTATCCGTGAAGTGCATATATACGGACAATCTTTATCTGTAGGTGAAGAACGGGAAGGTGCTGCCCAGCACATCGGCCTGGGTAAGCACTTAATTGAACTTGCAGGGCAGATCGCGCTGGAAAATGGTTATTCCAAATTGGCGGTTATTGCCGCTATTGGTACCCGCCTTTATTATGAAAACCGCGGATTTCTCCGCGGCTCACATTACCTGATCAAACCATTAGTTTCATCCGAATAACCAATTCCCATAAGAAACGCAGAACAAGTAGAGGGACTCCTCTCCCACTACCAGTTCTACGGATCTGATCGCATATTCACTTTACGAGCAGCAGTTTTTATTCAGGATCTGCGGGGCGCTTGAAGGCGAATACACTCATGGTTTTTCCATCACTATTACTGGCGCCAAAAACTGACACCAATTCCCAACCTTCTGCTCCTTTGGAAGCCAGCAGACTAGATGTAGTGGCTATTCCATCTTTAGACGTGCAGACTACATCCTGAGTATTGCGGTCATACTCACAGCGTGCTACCACAGTGGTATATTGCCAGGCTGGGTATACTACGGATTCAGCTTTCGCTCCTGCTGCATCTTTCTTCCCACACGAAACCAGAAGGATGGTTGCAACAATAATTACCAGGATCACTCCACTGGCGATGATGATCAAACGTTTCTTATCCATGCCTACCTCCTTAAAACAGGTATTGATTTTCGAAAACAAGTTCGTATTCATGTTGGGTACTGTTGCAGGAATCTTGCCAGATTACGAAAAAGCACCTGGATTCAGGTGCTTTTTTGGGAAATTATTGAGAATTACTTGAAACCTTATTCAGGATATAACAATGGCACGATCTGCGGTGCAAATTCCTCGACCATGGCAGAAGAAATGCCATTTTCGTGACAGATGGCAGCATACAGATCTACGCTGCGCCGGCGGATGCGCATCTGGTTGGTGATGTCCAACCCCCACAATCCAAAGCGTTGATCCCAGGCACGCTCCCATTCGAAATTATCCACCAGACTCCAATGGAAGTACCCTTTAATAGGCCAATTGAAATTGACAGCCCGCCAGACCTGGAAAAGGTGCTCGATCAGGTATCGGGGACGGAAGAGATCGGTTGCATCTTCTACCCCATTTTCTGTGATGAAGATCGGTTTCCCATACTGCTTTGCCCACTTTATGGCGCTGAACATGCCTTCAGGCATATTGGCAATGAAACCCGATGGGCTAAGAAGTGCATCAGGCGGAAAACCGAGCTGCATGAAAATGCGTTTGGGGTCGAGAATAAATTTCGCCAGGTCGTTGCTGTAATAGTTGATGCCAATAAAATCCTGTGTCCCTGCCGCTTCAGGAATTTGTGTTCGGTAATTAAGGATCTGCATTCTGCCGGTTGCCAGTGGGTCTATAAAACCATTGTTGAAGCTTTTGAATATCATCGTAGCCAGGATACGGTCAGGGAGGAACCAGGGACGGGCAGGACTGAAATTGCGAAAGTGATGAGCGATCCCAACCTGTGCCTGGGGTTGCAGCTCATGGATGATCTTATAGGCTGCCGCATGTCCCTTGATCAGATTGGTGACAACCTTCATAGCCATTTTGGGATCATTTTTCCCGGGTGGAAATGCTCCTCCCAGCCATCCGCCGACCAGGTATACATTCGGCTCATTGATGGTGATCCAGAGGTTCACATATTCTTTAAGAGCACCAGCCACTTTTTGCACGAATTTGGCAAACAATTCAGGAGCATCATCGCGTTCCCAACCTCCGCTTCCCAGTGGATTGCCATCTTGCGACGGCTCAAACATCCACAGCGGGTCGGTAAAATGATGCAACGTGACCATGGGAGTGATCTTCCGCTCGACCATCCCACGTGCTATCTCGCGATAAAAGTCCAATGCATCTTCATCCCATCGGTCAGGTGCTGGTTGAATACGGCTCCATTCAACAGAAAAACGGTGCGCATTTTGCCCTGTTTCTACTGCACGATCCATATCTTCTTTCCAACGACCTCCCCACCAGTCACAGGCCAGCCCTGCGGTGGCATCCCCAGCTATTTTACCTGGCATTTGCTCCCAGGCTGACCAGCTATTATTGCTATTGCGTCCTTCTACCTGGTGCGCAGCAGTAGCGGTGCCCCAGTAGAATCCTTCGGGAAAGTGAATGGTCGCACGTGGCATAATGTCCTCCAGTGGAACGATGATTTCAGAATCATTATACTTGAGACAGAAATTATCATAGAACTGCGAACAGAGTGGAATATGGTTTCCCTATTGTTATTTTAAAAAGCGCAATCAGTTTACAATAGAGATGGAGAATACTACCTGATGAAACCCAAATTTGTGATTGGCGGATTGGTCATTGCAGCAGTGATCATCTTTCTGATCGTATTTTCCACAAAAAGTACTGGGCAATACTATCTGACGCTCGCTGAACTTGTAGATCGCAAAGAAGAAATGCTGGGAAAGCGCATCCGCGTTTCTGGTGTGGTGCTGCAAGATTCCATCTCATACGATGCGAAAGTGCCATTGCTGCAATTTCAAATTGCTTATATCCCCTCAAGTATGAAAGAAGTAGAAGCAAAGGGTGGCCTGGATGCCGTGCTTGCACAGGCTGCCAGCGATGCCACATTACCAAGAGTATGGGTTGAATACCATGACGTCAAACCTGACCTGTTAAAGCCAGGAGCCCAGGCTATTTTGACAGGGTCTTTAAAAGAAGATGGGATATTTTCCGCTGACGAACTGCTGCTCAAGTGCCCTTCAAAGTACGAAAGCCAGAAATAACCAGGGAGTCTCGAAAAGGTCTCTATATTTGTTGAGGTAGAGAAAGACAGAATACAGTTCCTGATTCTTCACTTGAATGAAAAGTAACCCTTCCACCCAGATACCGTTCTCCAAGCAATTTAATACTGTACGTACCCAATCCTCTGCCTGTGCCTTTGGTGGAAAATGACCGTTGGAAGATTTGTAACTGCACCAGGGGTGGGATCACTGAAGGATTATGCACTCGGAAATAGACATTTTGATCACCCGGCTCAAAAGCCACAGTGATGATATCTCCAGGTTGACTGGCTTCCAGTGCGTTCTTGACCATATTTCCCAGGATCCGCCGCAGTAATGTAGGGTCTGAAACAATCGAAAGTCCGGGGTGGTTGATCTTTATCTCGATCTTCTTGCCAGACGCCGTCTCATGCCGGTGATACATCGCTACTACTTCTTCTACCAGCTCTGCCGGTTTGAATAGCACCGGTTTTACCGTCAGTTCACCATTTTCAGCACGGGTGATTTCGCGCTGTGACTGTATTTCATCTATCAACCCTTCAGAAAGCCGGCGTAAATCCTCTACAAACTCCTGCACTTCTTCAGGGGGAGCACTCTTTAACAGGATGGCATAATTTCGAATATTGCCCGCGGTATTGAGAATGTCATGGAAGAAGATGCGCTCCAGCATTGCCCGCCGTTTTTCATTGCTGATGTCTTGCAAAGCAAAAATGGTGAATTGTTCTTCGTCCACCGATAAAGGCGTTGTCCATACTCGCAGATCAAGCGCCTCTCCCGTTTCTTTCTGGATGATGCGGCATTCTTGAATATCCGTCAGGTCATTCTGGCTGGTGAGGATGGCATTCAGTGCACCGCAGGTTTTACAAAATTCGGTAGTTCCACAGCCTTCTGGGCGTTCTGTGGAGTGTTCGCATTTGAGGGCTTCTCCAGGACGCATTCCAAAAACATCATCAAAATTCTTCAGGTCCAGGAATTCCAATAACGCCTCATTGGCGTAAACGATCTGGCGGAATTTGTTCAACACAAGCAAAATAGACGGATTTGCATTAATAATGGAAGCCAGCGATTCCTGATTCTTTACCAGTCCATGCTCGAACTGGATGACATCATCAGGTGCTCGTTCTTCCAGGGATATATCTACCGGCATACACTTTCTCCTGCATAAATTCATTGTTTCTTGCTTTGATGCTTGAGTAGTATACAATATTCCCATCCAGTTCTACAATGGACATAAGGTAACCACACGTTAAGGATGAATGTAATATGAATGATCAAACCGCGCAGGCTCTCGTCCAGATCAATCAGGTTTTCTATGAGGAATTTGGCGCGCCATTTGCTGCCACCCGCCAGCGGATCCAGCCGGGTATTATCCGGTTAATGCGGGAATTCTCCATGCAGGGAGATTGGCTGGATCTGGGTTGTGGCAATGGGGCTGTCCTTTCTGCCTGGGCAGAAATCGCAACGAGAGGTTCTTATACTGGGCTGGATTTCAGCCAGGCATTACTGAATGAAGCGGTATCACGTGCGCAGGATGTTCAGAAAGCCGGGAAAACTGTCTGGCTGCAGCATGCCAATATCGGCGGAGGAGGGTGGGGAACGGTTTTATCTGCTCTGTCAAAAAAGGAGAACGCCTTTCCTGAAAAGTTTGATGG
>JBDKSY010000189.1:0-8190 GCA_039680395.1 Anaerolineaceae bacterium
CTGGCAAATCCCAAAACCTGGGCTGAGCTTCGGTTAAAGTAAGGATAGCAATCGTGAGTGTGCGAAAAGTCTTGCATCTTGACCTGGATGCATTCTTTTGCGCGGTTGAGGAATTAAAGGATCCTTCGCTCAAGAGAAGAGTATTTGCCGTTGGAGGAAGGCCTGATCAGAGGGGTGTCGTATCCACCTGTTCTTATGCGGCCAGGGCACGAGGGATCCATTCTGCCATGCCTATGGTGCAGGCCATGAAGCTGGTGCCTGATCTGCTGGTGTTGTGGCCTGATATCAATGCGTATAGCGAAGCATCCGATAAAGTGATGGCGATACTTGAGGACCTGAGCCCATTGGTCGAGCAGGTTTCGATTGATGAGGCGTTCATCGAAGTGACCGACCTTCCGGATGATCCAGGGGAGATCGCTGCAAGGCTGCAGAAGCGGATCCATAATGAGACTCATTTACCCTGTTCGATCGGAGTGGCGACCAATAAACTGGTGGCAAAGATTGCCAACGATTTTGGCAAGAGTTCTCGCAAGGGGTTGGATTATCCAAATGCGATCACCGTTGTTCCCCCAGGTGGAGAAGCAGCCTTTCTGGCGCCATTGCCTGTACAGATGATGTGGGGAATTGGAAAGAAATCTGCTGAGAAACTGAATAACCTGGGGATCATGACGCTTGGGCAGCTTGCCAATGCGCCAGCAGATTTTATGAACAGACATTACGGGAGAATGGCATCTGAATTGCAGCAGCATGCCAGAGGAGAAAGCACTTCTCCCATAGTGCTCAGCCATACATTAAAATCTATAAGTAATGAAACCACGTATGATAAAGATATAGGTGATATTGATGAGGTGCTGCGCACTGTTCGCTGGTTGTCAGATAAAGTAGGCTATCGCATGCGCAGGCATCATTTTTGTGCCACGACCATCCGAATAAAATTACGCTGGTCCGACTTTACAACCATCACGCGACAAGTGGCATTGAGCGAGCCAACCAATCTCAACAGCGTGATCTATGATACCGCATCTGATTTGCTTAGAAAGGCATGGCAAAGAGGAAGAAAAGTAAGGCTGATCGGGGTGGGGGGGAGCGGATTACAGCAGCCTGCAGTGCAAATGGATCTGTTCAATCCTAAAAACGAAAAAGAAACCCGCTTATTATCTGCGCTTGATGAATTGCGCGAGAAATATGGCAAGGGAGTGGTCAAACGAGGGCGTGAGGTGAGTACAAAGATTGACGATGATAAGGATGAAGAATAAGGGGATGGTTTTCTTGCCTCATCTAATCTGATACTGGTATAATCGGCGGTACGCCATCGTAGCTCAGTTGGTAGAGCAGACGATTCGTAATCGTCAGGTCAAGGGTTCGATCCCCTTCGATGGCTTTTTGATTTAACAATGTACGAACTTCCGGTATGTTCCTATTTTCTTGCTCAACCCATCTTTCGGAATTTTCCGCAAGCCATTCTTCCTGCTGCCATCCTTGAGGGATACCACCCAGGGAAAGTGTATGTTGATCAGCCTGATGAGCCACGCGTGGCGATGATCTGGTCTACCGTTGGGTATTATTTTCTAGCCGGACAACCTTCCGCGATCCGTGATATCGGAATATTGCAGAAGATTCTCACTGAAAACTTCATTCCCGCTTCTAAGAAAATGGGTGAGAATGGCTTCATTCTTGCAACTTCTGGTACTGAGTGGAAGGAATACATCCCTGGGATCATGGGTGATCGGGATGCAAAGATAATATTTCGCCAACCTTTTCGCTTTCAATACTGTATATTTAAGGAAAGTAAGCATTGGCTGGCTTCTCTTCCATCAGGTTTTGTATTGAAGAAGATAGACGCTGATCTTTTACAAATAATCACTCTTCCATCAAGCTGGTCATCTATTGAAGCCTTTTTGACCAATGGGTCAGGTTATGCTTTGGTAAATGAAGGCAAGATCATCAGTAGCTGCTTCAGTGTATTTCGATCTGGCACAGGTATTGAAATGGATGTGCAGACCACCCCTGAATATCGCAGAAAGGGATATGCCATGATCACGTCCTCTGCTGTGATTGAAGCATGTATTCAACTGGGATTGCAGCCTAACTGGGAATGCTTTTGGGATAATCTGGCATCTATAGGTCTTGCTGAAGCATTGGGTTTTGAAAAGCTTTCTCCCTATCCAGTTTTTTACTGGGAGGAATGAATACTTATGTATTCTGGAACTTGCTGATCAGTAAAAATAACCTCTTGGCAAAAGCAATAAAAGCCTTGATATAATGAGTTGATTGACAAAATATTACTGGGAACTTATTATGGGTAATGACCGTTTATAAATTGTGAACAGTGATGCTCATTGATTCTGCTTCGACTAGAACGACAAAGGAGTTTAACCCATGAAAAAAACTTTTTTCCTGATCAACAGTCTGATAATACTGGTGCTTGTGTTATCTGCGTGTAATCTGCCTGGTACCAAGGGGGATTCTGGAGTAGATATCCAAACCTCAGTCGCTCAGACAGTGAACGCCATTAACTATCAAACTCAAATAGTTCCACCAGCGGCAACTTCTACAGAGATTCCTACGGAAATTCCTGTAGCAACTGAAGTAATTCCCACGGAGCCAGTATTGTCGACTGCCACAAATACGGTTGTTCCATCTGCAACTACACAGCCTACATTAACTAAGCAGCCAACCGCAACATTAGTGCCAACAACTGCCATCACCATCGTTCCATCGGTTACGGCAGCACCTGTCCCCTGCAATCGTGCAGATTTTCTGGGTGATGTGACCATCCCGGATGGTACATCTATCACTGCAGGGAATCAATTTGTAAAAACCTGGAGATTGAAAAATAGTGGCAGTTGTACTTGGGGCGCGGGGTATAGTCTTGCATTCCACAGCGGAACGAGCATGAACGGTGCAGCCAGCACAGCTCTGGCAGCCACTGTTGCTCCTGGCCAAACAATAGATGTGAGTGTAACCCTGCAGGCACCATCCACAGATGGAACCTACACCGGGTATTGGATGTTGAAGAATGCGAGTGGCGGTTTCTTTGGTATCGGTGTCAATGGAGACAAGGCTTTTTGGGTGAAGATCGTTGTTGGCACAACTGCAAGCGTTACAACGACAGCCGTAAGCGGTAAATGCTCCCTGGTATCACAATCTCCAGCCCTGTATGATAGCTTCCCAGCGAATGCCTCATTTGATACTCGCTGGAAAGTAAAGAATACCTCAGGAAGTACCTGGAGCTCCGCCAGTGTGGATATTAAATATGTTAGCGGCACGAAATGGTTTGAGGGCTCGACCACATCGTATGATTTGCCTTCGGATGTAGCTGACGGTGGAACCTATGAATTGATCCTGGACTCTATCGCCCCTGCAACTGCAGGTACTTACACGATGACCTGGGGTATCTATAGTGGAAGCACATCCTTGTGCACCTTAACCTCGATCATTAAAGTGAAATAACCTGCTTGACACTTAAGTTAAAAGAAGATTTCAAACGGATGGTGGATAATATCCACCATCCGCTTTTAATAGTAGAGTTCCCCTGTGTTTCTTAAGGTGAAGGGTATTCCTTTGGTATGGTTTTCTTCCATCAATGTATAATAGAAAAGGAATTTGCGATCAGACAACGCTGAAAATTCCAAAGGTAACCATTTTATTTCATCACAGGTGTTATGAATGCCCAAACAAACCCCGATTGTAATAGGAATTGCTGGAGGCTCAGGTTCTGGGAAAACCACGGTCGCTCAGGCGATTCTCAAAGCGGTTGGTAGTCATCGAATTGCGTTCATTCAGCATGACGCATATTATCGTGATCTGAAAGATTTGCCACCAATCCAACGTGCGCAGGTAAACTTTGACCATCCCGATTCATTGGAAAGTGATCTGCTAACCCAGCATATAATTGAGCTTAAGAATTGGCGGCCTGTATTTATACCAGTTTACGATTTCACCACTCATACACGAACCACAGAAACGATCAAGGTTAATCCACAAAAAGTGATCATTGTGGAAGGAATTCTCATCTTTTCAGATGCTGTTTTACGCAACATGTTCGATGTGAAGATTTTTGTGGACACCGATCCTGATATCCGGTTTATTCGAAGGTTGAATCGGGATATTAAAGAACGCGGACGAACCACTGAATCTGTTGTAAACCAATACCTGAATACAGTACGCCCCATGCATCTGGATTTTGTCGAACCATCCAAACGTTATGCAGATATTATCATTCCCGAAGGGGGTATGAATGTAGTCGCACTGGATATGGTGGTTGCCAGGATAGAGACGCTCTTACAGGAAGCGAATGCAAAAACCTCCTGATCGGAAGACGCGCATTTTACAAATAGCTGCCCTGGTATTTGTAATTAGCCTTACCATAGCAATATTTTTATTGCGAGATAAGATCCCCAACCTTGAAGTATATGGCTATCCAGGAATATTCATTCTCTCGATCATTGCGAATGCCACAATCATATTACCCGTGCCGGGTGTATTGATCACTTCAGCAATGGGAGTGGTGTTCGATCCGTTTTGGGTGGCGGTTGCAGCTGGCGCGGGTGCTGGTATTGGTGAATTAACCGGTTACCTGGCGGGGTTTAGCGGACGAAGGGTGATTGAAAAAGTTGGCTGGCATGAACGCATGGTCAAATGGATGAAAAAATATGGTGACCCCACCATACTGGTGCTTGCACTCATCCCAAACCCTGCATTTGATCTGGCAGGTATCTCTGCAGGAATGCTCAAACTTCCAATATGGCGATTCTTGATCTGGTGTATTCTCGGAAAGATATTGAAAATGCTAGTTTTTGCCTATGGGGGTGCCACCATCAGTCATTGGTTTTCAAGTTTTTAGTTTTCAATTATTTCATTGACTTCCTCAGGGGATGCAATGATCATTTTGCATCCCCTGAAGTTTTTCATTGCGTCTATTAATCTATCTGCTCTACCAGATACGTCTTGATCCCAATTTGGCTGACCTGATCAAGTTGGGCTTCTAACCAATCCGTATGCATTTCTTCATCTTTCAGGATAGATTCGAAAAGCTCCCGAGTACCGAAGTCTGCCATTTCCACTGCAAGCTTGATTGCATCAGAATATGCCTGCACAGCATCATATTCTGCCTGTAAATCTTTCTTGAGCTGCATTTCAACGGTCTCACCAATATGTATGGCGTTCAAACTACTGACGATAGGAAGACCTTCCAGGAATAGAATTCGGGCAATGAGTTTTTCAGCATGCCCCATTTCCTGGATGGCTCGTTTTTCTATTGCATCGTGTAGTTTTTCGTACATCCAGTTAGCACACATTTCTGAGTGGACGATGTACTGATTGACGGCTGTTAATTCATCTGCCAACAGATCGTTCAATGCTTCAATGATCTTTGGATTACTTTTCATTTTTACCTCCAGATTCAGTTTGTGCATCTAAATAAGATGAATAAGAATATTGATAATAACAATATAATACTTGACTTAATATAAGAATATGCTATTATTGCTTTAGTAATTCTAAAACGTTATTTCAATTCCTTTAAGTGGGCAGTTTTGATGGATAGGAGTTACCAATGAAAAGAATGCAACAGGCAGCACCGGATGGGGGAGTTTTGGTCATTAAAGCAAGTTGTGATTTAAATATAAGCGGCTGGGACCAAAACATTTTTGAAATTGTCGGTGATCCGGCAGGTATTCAGATTATAGCAGATGACAAGACTACGCGTCTGACGAGTGTAGATGATTGCGACATTCGGGTACCGATGCATTATTCTGTGCATATTGAAAAAGCAAGTGGAGATACCTGGCTTAATGATCTCCTTGGAGAGGTAAAAGTAAATAAGGTACATGGTGATTTTTCTGCTTCTCGTATTGCAAATATCGCCATCGAGAAGGTTGGCGGTGATTGCAGTTTAGAAGAAATCGCCACCCCATTAACCTGCCGGCAAATTGGAGGAGACCTCATTTGTTCGTCTTTGGCTGGCGGATTGACAGAAGCGTCAGCTGGTGGGGATGCCAAATTGTTGAATGTCTATGGCGGTGTTCGGTTAAATGCTGGCGGAGATATTTCCATTGGGATGAGTGATTCGTTGGGTGAGCCGGTTGTGCTTCGCGCTGGGGGAGATGTGGTGGTGAGCATTCCTCCGTCCAGTGGATGGTCATTTGACCTGACTTCAGGAGGGAATGATATTCGATTGGATCTGGCTGGCAAGAAAGAACGAATTGATGATTGGGCAGTCCTGCGTACCGAAGGAGATGGCAAAAGCCCATTACGAGTGAAAGCTGGTGGTGATATTCGAATTACAGATATCCCACTTTCTACAGAGAAATTTCAACAAAGAGCTGAAAAAATGGAAAGCCATCGGTCACATGTCTTATCCATACAAATACCTCATATTCAGACAGTCATTGATAATGCAGAAATCAGCGCTGACCTGGCAGATCGCATTGCAAGGAAAACGGAAGCAGCTGTTAGGAAAGCTGAAGACCGCATTGATGCTGCAATGCGAAAAATTGATCAGCATGGCTCATCCTCCCGAGTTGAATATGTAAACAGTAGTGATAATGCATCCATCCCTTCTCCTGACGGCGAAAAAGAAGCAGGAACAACAGTAGAAAAACCTGTCAGTCATATTACTGAAGAAGAAAAGCTTGTAGTTCTTCGAATGTTGCAGGATAATAAGTTAACCGTTGAAGAAGCCGATCGTCTTCTAGACGCATTGGAATATACTGCTCAATAGTGATTTGATGGATTAAGTATATGGAAATTCGATCAATTTCTCCAGATCAATTAGCGATCTATGCATCCATCCCCATATCCTACTGGGTGCATTCGATTTATCATATCGACCTGGTGGATACGGGATTAGGTGGATTTCGCTTGCGTGAAGAAAAGGTCGAAAAACCATGGTTCAAAGATTATGACACAGAAGGATCTCCATTGAAATGGGCAAAGCAATTTGATCTGAGTCAATGGGGATTCTTTGTTGCGTATAACGGTGAATTACCCGTTGCTGGTGCTGCCGTTGCATTAAATACCCCTGAAGTAAATATGTTAGAAGGCCGGAAAGATTTAGCTGTGCTTTGGGACTTGCGTGTGATACCCGATATGCGGGGAACTGGAATCGGAAGATTGTTATTTTTGCATGCAGCAGATTGGGCACGCAAACACGGTTGCCGGATAATGAAAATTGAAACACAAAACATTAACGTTCCAGCCTGTAAATTCTATTCCAGAATGGGATGTGAATTGGGGATGATCCACCGGTTCGGATATGCAGCCAACCCGAAAGTGGCAGATGAAGCCATGTTATTCTGGTATTACTCTCTTTAGCGGATTCAACAAATCAAACTCTATTGTGATAATTTATCCAACTGTATAATCAACCTATGCAGAAAAATCGGTTGAGCAATAGAGCTATTTCCTTTTTCTTTTTATTAATGGCTGTAGTGTTGTTGGTTATTTCATCCTGGCCATTTCCCCGCAGTCAAAGTACACAACAGTTTCCGATGGCTTTTTCTCTTGATCATCCAGAACTTTCTCCTGTGGAATTGGAGAGAGAAATATTTATCAGCATCCCCAGTAAATTAAGGGTTGGAGAAGCTGATGAAATCAGATTTGAATTTAACTCATTAAAAAATTATGGTTCAAACCCTTCGCAGGAATCAGATAGTGAGAAAACAGGGGAATCTTATTTGCTTGAAGCGCGATTAGAGATGCCCGGTTTACTGGTAAACCCTGCTGATTCGGTGATCCAACCTGTAATCGAAGGACACAATTTACGATATACCTGGGAAATTCAGACTGGAAAAGAGGGGATCTACACGGGAACACTTTGGGTGTACCTTTTAGTGATGCCTGAAGGGAGTACCGAACCTGATCGCCGGCCAGTTTTGGCACTTCCTGTAAAGGTGGAAGGAGTGAATACGCCCATTTTTAATGCCAAAGTGCTGCGGGTATTGGGCGGCCTGTGCATTGCAGCAGCGTTTTTGTCTGTCATTATGCGTCTGTTTCAAAAATGGGGAGGAGGAAAGGCATAAAACGCTCGTGATGCAATTTGTATGATCTTGCAGCAATAGCATTTGGGTGAATTCAAGGGTTGACGGATGAAATTAGATTTGATATACTCTGGCTGTTAGAAAAATTGAACAGCTTGCGGGCATGGTTCAGTTGGTAGAATGTCTCCTTGCCAAGGAGAAGGTCACG
>JBDKSY010000190.1:0-3616 GCA_039680395.1 Anaerolineaceae bacterium
TGCTGGTTTTCTGTCTGGGGCTCGGAATTTGGGCAGGGTTGGCTAATCAATGGCTGGTCTTTGCGGAAAGCGATCTACCCATTCCAGTACCCGCTTTTTTGGTCCCTACTTCTACGCCGACTCAGACGTTCACACCTACTTTCACGCCCACACCAACCAACACTGCCACACCCACAGCAACATCAACGTTTACGCCTACTCCCACCGAGACATCTACCCCAACACCAACCTTCACCTTTACACCCACGATTACCGATACACCCATACCCCCTACGGAAACAGAAATACCTGTTGTGCAGGTGACGCCAATCGAAGTTCAGCCACCTTATAATGAAGTCGTCAGTAGCGGCGGTGGTGATGGATTCTGGATTGATGTGAACCTTTCACAGCAAATGGTTTATGCATATCAAAACGATACCCTGCTGGCATCGTTTGTTGTATCCACCGGAACGTGGGATCACCCAACGGTTACCGGGCAATTTAATATTTATGTGATGTATCCATATGCAGATATGAGTGGACCAGGTTACTACCTCACCGATGTGCCCTATGTAATGTATTTCTATAAAGGATACGGCTTGCATGGCACATATTGGCACAGTAATTTTGGTGTTCCCATGAGCCACGGCTGCATCAACCTTACCATCCCAGATGCAGCCTGGATTTATGAACGTGCTTCCATTGGCACACTGGTTAACATACACTATTGATGTGAACACACTTTTCGATAACCAACTTTCCCAAATATCCAGGCGTGAGTTTCTCAAACTTACGAGTGCAGGAATGCTTGCAGTATTGTTTAGCGCATTTCTTCCTGAAGCTATTCCAGTGAAAGCCGGTGATCCTACCCAGAGGTTGGGCAGGATATTAAACGACGCCGTAGGTGTATATGAAAAACCATCGTTTAACAGTAGCTTCATCAAAATGCTCTATAAAGATGTGATCGTTCAGATCAACGATATTACAGTGGGCGAGGATGAGCCCACCTATAATCGTATATGGTATTACATTGATAAGATAGGATATGCCCATTCGGGATGGATCCAACCAGTTCAGATCAACCCAAACCCAATAGCATCTTCCATCCCAACGGATGGACAGCTTGCTGAACTGACCGTCCCTTATTCAGATACATACAAAGATGTTGAAAAGCGTGACAAAGTCATGTATCGAATTTATTACAGCTCAGTGTTTTGGGTACATGACATAGTGCGGTCCAGTGATGGGAAGTGTTGGTATAAGGTATGGGATGATAAATTTAAATTCTATGTGCATGCTGATGCCACTCATTTGCGATTAATTCCACCAGGTGAGCTATTATCCAGTGCACCTGAAGTTCCAGAAAATATTAAAAAGATCCAGGTAAACCGGCCAGAGCAGATTCTCATTGCATATCAAGATAATGAGCCAGTGTTCATGACTCGTACAGCCACAGGAGCTCGATTTATGGATGGCAACTTTACCACTCCTGCGGGTAAATATATCTTGAATCGTAAACGACCAACCAGGCACATGGCAGATGGCGATCTGGCAGCACCGAAGACGTATGACTTGCCTGGCGTTCCCTGGGTAACATACCTGACAAAGCGAGGAATTGCCATTCATGGCACCTATTGGCATAACGATTTTGGGAAACCTCGCAGTCATGGTTGTATCAATGTATCTTGTGAAGCATCCAAATGGTTATACCTGTGGACTTCTCCTGCTGTACCACCAAACGAAGATTATTGGTCAGAAGACATCGGAACTGTTCTGGATGTGGTATAAATCAATTACAAAATTACAGGTGTAATATGGTACAACCAATTTTCGAAGGATTAATTGTTGATGAAAAAGACCAGGTCGTCGAAACCGGCTTTGTTGGCGATGAACCATGTTATATTGTGGATGATGCAGGTTTTAAACGACACATACCCAGTGAATATGTTGATCACCAAATTTGGGAACACATGATTGGACAGATCAAAGGGAAAGAAGACCTGATCGCTGATGAAACAGCTAAAATGCTGGGGCAAGACGATCTTTTTTCCCATGCTTTGATTGAAAGTCAACTTAAAAATGTTGACCAACAGTTCGAAAGCCTTCAAAACTCAGGTATCCCTGCCGATGGAAGAGCGTATCTTGGTATGATGGGGTTTAAAGTGGTTATCAATGTGCATGGGGATGTAATTCGGATAGATCAGCCTGCTGCATCGTCTGAAGAAGGCGAATAACCTGTACGATAATTCATTCCGTTTATTTTCAATCTGGAATTTCAAAGATTCATTTTCAGATATAATTCTTATACAAAGCCAGTACAATATACTTGCATGGTGATATTATGGGACCGGAATATATAATTGACATCAATGATACAAATTTCGAGTATGAAGTTGTTCAATACTCATTAAACACCCCTGTCGTTATTGATTTTTGGGCAGAGTGGTGTAAACCATGTAAGACTTTAACCCCCTTGCTCGAAATGCTGGCACACGAAGCTGGTGGTGGTTTCCGCCTGGCGCGAGTGAATGTAGACCAATGCCCTAACCTGGCGCTGCAGTTTGGTGTGCGTACGGTCCCTACTGTTAAGGCGTTCTCTCAAGGAGAAGTCGTTGGTGAGGTGGTAGGTCTTCAACCTGAACCCCGTCTTCGCGAATTCATCGCTGGCATCATTCCACCCAGCCCGCTTACCCTTGCAATTGAAAAAGCGAACAGCCTGCTCGCCTTACGGCAGTGGTCAGAAGCCGAAGAACTTTACTCAGGTATTCTTGAGCAGTCTCCAGAAAATCCAGCATGCCTGCTTGGCCTGGCAAAGATCAGGATCATTCAAAAACTTCCAGAAGAAGCTTTGGATATCTTGCGGAATTTTCCTGCCAGCCGGATTTACACCAATGCAGAAGCGTTGTTACCTCTTGCCGAGACATTAAGGAAATTCAGTGAAGGTAAATTGCAGATCACTACTGATCAAGACCAGGCATTCACAAATAGCTTGAATCTGGTGATACGGGGAAATTTCGCGGCAGCATTGGATGGTTTGCTGGGCGTTTTACGCGAGAACAAATCCTATCGTAACGGGCTTGCGCGGCAAATTTATCTCAGCATTCTGGAATTAATGGGAGAAGAAGATCCAGATACGCGAGAGTATCGAAACGAACTGGCAAGTGTGTTATTCTAATTTTCTAATTTATTCCTGGCTCAATGCTGCCTTCAGATTATCCATGGCAGTAATTGGAGTTGGATCTACCCCATAGAGCATAGCCAGGTAATATGTTAAATAATCGCCAAATTGAACCGCCGTCCAGATCTGTTCCATGGCGGTTTTTCCTTTGGCATGATATATATCTGTGCCTATACCCTGCTGGTTGAATTCTTGCTTTGTCAGTTCACTTCTCAGGCTGTTCCTGCGATGGTCTGAATCTGCGCGTAAAAAGAGTACAACCAGTTTGTTCATCAATTCAGCAGGGAATAAAGTGCCTGCCAATGTATTGTGATCTACTTCTGGTAGAAACTCGAATTGGCCCCAGGCTTTAGCTACTTCGCTGATCTGACCTTTCCATCGTCGGGCAACGGGTGACAAAATTCCTGATCCAACCACACATATCCAGCGCCCCATTAACTGCCCTGCCTGTCGTTTGGC
>JBDKSY010000191.1:0-19025 GCA_039680395.1 Anaerolineaceae bacterium
CCCCATTTTCCCATCGGTTGCAATTCCAATCCCAATGATCAAAAAGACGGGAACTATGATGCCTTGGATAATGGAGTCGCCAATTCCTGCAAGCGGTCCCATTAAACTAGTTTTCACTTTATTAATCTCATCATCAGAAATTTCTACACCTGCAGCACGATCTTCTTCCATCGCTATGATCGTACCATGGATGATACCTCCAAAGTCGGGTTCTGTATTGAAAAATACCAGATGTCGCTTCAACGCTGCACGAATGTCTTCTTGCTTTTTATAAAGCTTGCGAATAATTGGAGCCATAGAGTGAGCAAATCCAAGTCCCTGTAATCTTTCCCAGTTGTAAGTGGAATGAGAAAAGAAGAGCCAGCGCCAATAGGATGCGAACACATCCCATCGGGAGAGCAAGCCAGGAGCTTTTCTTGTCACGTTTTCGAATGTTGTTGGCTGGTCGTTGTTTTCATAATGCCGGTAAAAAACAAATAAGTATGCAACAGCAACGCCAATGATGGCAAACATGAAGAAATTAACATTTCCCCCTGCCATACTTGCAATAATGAAACTGATAAAAAAGAACGGCCACACATCTTTCTGCAGTAAGATTTTTAGATTGATAGCAATTCCAAGCGCTGTCAGCATTCCGCTTGCCACGATCATACCCTGTATCACCCATGCGGCGTTGATCTGTATCCATTGAACTCCAGCCGAAACCAAAGGCACCCCAAGGTATAGAAGAATCATTGCAGGCACACCATACAGCAAGAAAAGGAATGGTTGCGAGTATAGATAATCCGATCGTGCTACACCCCAGATATCGCCTTTTTCTGCCAGCTTATCTGCTATTGCAGGAATGCGTGAGCAAAATGACATTTTAATTGACCAGGCAAAGTTCCCTAATAATCCTACAGGTGCGGCTAAAGCCAATGCCGCGCCTGGGTTCAGATGAGAACCAATGACCAGTGCAGTTCCCAGGTAACCTGCCAGTGATGGATCGCCCGGAAGTGAACCTCCTGCAGAGATAAATCCAAGATAGAATACATTAATGGTCGCACCAATAGCTACACCTTGCGCAGGTTGTCCCAGAACGATCCCAACCAGTGTGCCTGCAATCAACGGACGATAAAAAACCGTAAAACTCAAATTTGCCAGCCAGGGAGATTGCGCAAGGTAATAAAGCAGCCCAATAATAAGTGCTGCGAGAAAACTCACTTTATCAACTCTTCCTTGTGCATCTGGAGCAGCGAAAGCATTTGTTGAAAAGACAATCAAAAAGATGAATGAAATAATTAATGCAATTCCTATGGGGTTCCGTTTCATTCTCAATGGTTCTCTCCGTTGATTTTCATTAAAAGATCACTATTACTAAAAAATTCATAAGGATGAATTATTGTCAGCCTTACTTTTTATCCTTTGGAAATATTGTTAAATTGTAGCAGAATTGTTCCAGATGGGAATTTACGTCATTTTGCGTTCTTTACTAAAAAAGCCACAGAAAATCTCTGCGGCTTTTTTAGACAATGAAATCAAAGTGTTACATATTTACCAGAACACGGTAGGTATCTGGACGTAATGCAGCTTTGATCGCGTCTTCGAGTTGTCCAAATGGATAAACTTTTGACACAAATGGCTTCATATCCACCAGACCGAGTGAAATCAAACGGCTGGCTTCCAGTACATCCTGTCTGCTTTGGCTGACAGTACCGGTTAGTGTGACTTCTTTGCCGTGGAATAAATTGGGATCTACAGAGATCTTGGTCCCACGTGGGTGAATGCTGGCATATACCATGACGCGGCCACCTTTTGCAGCAGCATCCATCGCAGATTCAACAGCACCAGCAATGCTTACCGCACAAAAAATTGCATCAGCGCCACGACCATCGGTCAGTTCCTTCACGGCATCGGCAAATGGTTTCTTTGTGGGATCAATCACTGCATCAGCACCCATTTTTAGTGCAAATGCGGCACGCTCAGGATTTGGTTCGCTGACAATGACGCGGGCTCCACGCATTTTGTTCACCTTAAGGTGAAGTAAACCCATGATGCCAGCTCCAACAATGACGACATTTTCTGAGAAGCGTACCTGTGCCTTATTGACACTGCGTACTACGCAAGATAATGGCTCTGTTAGCGCCATTTCGTCATAGGAAACATTTCTGCTTCCTTTGTAGATCATGTAATCCTGAACGAGAACGTATTCCGATAAACCGGAAGGTCCAGGAACATCGGTATTCCACTGGGGTTTGAATGAATTGTCACAATTGCTATCCAGACCTTTTCGGCAGGATTCGCAATATCCACAACGAGTCAGCGTTGCTGCAATAACTGGATCGCCAATTTTCGCATCGGTATGGACGAACTTTCCAACCGATACCAGTTCACCTGATACTTCATGACCACCGGAAAGTGGATAAAATTTTTCCTCTCCGGTATACATTCGCTGCTCCCAGGTGCAGATGGCGCATGATTTGACCTTAATTAATGCCTCTTTTGGACCTGGTTCAGGAATCGGTACTTCATCTATCCGAATCTGACCAGGACCGGTAAACACTGATCGCTTATAAGTTCCACTCATAATATTCTCTCTTTTTCTTTTTGAATGTTATTTCAAGAACTTCATCGCTTCATCAACAGAGGCGCCTTTATGAACAATGGCAACAATGGCTGCAGTGATCTTCTCAGGATGTTCATCTTGATAAATATTGCGTCCAACAGCAACGCCATTGGCGCCTACCTGGATTGAGTTGTAGATGTTCTCGAGCAGGTCACGAGGGTTGCTACCCTTGCTGCCACCTAAAACAACTACTGGTACATAGAGTTGGCTGACGATTTTCTTGAATGATTCTGGATCGCCACTATACTGCGTCTTCAAGAAATCTGCACCCATTTCTGCACAGATTCTGTTTGCATGACCAATATTCTCAGGCGTCCACCATTCTTTTGGATTCTCAAAACCAGCAGGCAATGCTTCGACCATAACTGGGATATTCCACTCAGTGCATTGTGAAATCAGGTCTGCCAGGTAAGCTAATTGATCAGCTTCAAATTTTGAACCGGGCAATCCCATTGCTGCTACTGCATCTGCGCCGATGCGTAAGGCATCATAAGCGCCTACAGTTAAGGTACCGCAAGCTGCTTCTTTGGCAAGTTTGCTGGTTCCACCATCAGCACGTAGAACGATACCCATATTACCGATTTCTTTACCAAAGTTCTTGCAAATGCCGAAGGTAGTTAGTATTGCATCCGCACCACCATCAGCTACACGTTTGACGACCTCACCTGGTTTCTCGAGGCCTTCCATCATGCCGAATGCACCTGCATGATCCATCGCAAAAATGACGGTTTTGCCGTCTGCTTTGAAGATTTTATTCCAGCGATGCGCTTTTAGATCTGCCATTTTTAAAACTCCTTTCACTACTCATGTAACTTTAATTTTCGCCATCAGGCGTAAATAAAGGCCCAACCAAAATGGCCAGCTGGGCCTTTATCTATTTAACTCTATGTTCGAAACGTACTAATTGTTAAGCAACTACCCTAACAAGCCAACTCGAATAGCCTGACCAGCGGCATCCAGACCCCAGAAGATCGGGACTGCACCTAAAATGCCTACTACAATGATCACAGCCATGATCAAGGTTGGAGAAACATGTTTCTTCGCCAACAGCCACCAGACCAGGATGACCAGTAGCAGCGGGAGCAGATTTGGCATAATCTGGTTCAAGATGCTCTGAATTGCAAAGTTGGTTCCACCAATACCGAATACGACTGGTGTTGATAGTTTGATGAAGCTGACTGCCAGGGCACCCATAATGAAGTTACCAAGAACACTGGCACCAACAATCAACTTATTCATCTGGTTACTGGCAAGAATATTCGTAACAGCAGATTGACCTTGTTTGTAGCCCTGGTAGTAAATCCACCAGCCAAAACCCCATGCCCATGCAGCAGCTACGATAAGGAAGAAGATTGGGCCAAGTGCGTTGCCACGAGTGGCTGTACCTAATTGACCACCAGTTGCGATGCTCATACCAATGGCCAGACCAAGCGGGATAACGATACCTTGCTGAACTGTATCACCAATACCAGCAAATGGGCCCATCAAACCAACTTTTACACCGTTGATGGCTTCATCTGAAATATCGGCACCAGCGGCACGTTCTTCTTCCATGGCGATTACGATACCATGGATAACGCCACCAAAGTCTGGTTGCGTGTTGAAGAATACGAGATGGCGATTCAATGCTGCAGAGATGTCCTCTTTGGTCTTATAAAGCTTGGCAATAATTGGGGTCATACTGTGTGCAAAACCAAGGCCCTGCATACGTTCCCAGTTGTAGCAAGCGTGCGAGAAGAACAACCAGCGCCACCAGGATGCGAATACATCCTTTTTCGTCAAAAGGCCAGGTGATTTATGTTCAACTACTTCAGCAGAAACTGCTTCCTCTTTCTTTGGGCCAGAGGTGAATAAAACATGCACAAAAGCAAGGCCAAAACCAATGATTGCCATCATGAGCAAGTTAATGCTGCCGCTCATCATGGAGGTGACAACGAAGCCAACAAAGAAATATGGCCAGACGTCACCCTGGAGGAGGAACTTAAGGTTGAGTGCAATACCAAGAGCAGCCAACATACCACTAGCAACGAACAAACCACTCATTACCCAGATGGCATGCTGTGCAATCCAACCTAGTCCAGCTGCAACAGCAGGTGCACCGAAATATGCAGCAATCATTACAGGCACGCCATACAGAAGGAACAGGAATGGCTGCGAGTAAACATAGTTCGATCGTGCAACACCCCAAATATCACCTTTGGCTGCATATTTATCAGCCCAGTGTGGGATGATCGAGCATGCAGACATACGAACTGACCAGGTTACACTACCCAATAAACCAAGTGGTGCAGCCACAGCCAGTGCAGCCTGAATATCCAAACCGGAGCCAAGTGCCAAAGCGGTGCCAAGATAACCTGCAAGTGCGGGATCGCCTGGAAGCGAACCACCTGCAGAAATCCATCCCAGGTACAAAACATTAATATTTGCACCAATGGCAACACCTTCGGCTGGGTGGCCCATGACAAGGCCAACCAAAAGGCCAGCTACCAACGGCCGGTAAAAGGCTGCAAACCCAATATTAGCGAGCCAGGGAGAGTTAGCCAGGTAATATAGACAACCAACAATGATTGCCATTAACAGGCTGACTTTCGGAGGTTCATCTTGCGCTGAAGGGGCAGCTTTTACAGCTATAAAGGTAACTGCCATGAGGATCACACTAATGATCATCGCGATCCCAATTTGTTTCTTGTTATTCTTCATTTTTAGCTCTCTCCTTATAGTTTTTTGATAAGCAGACATTGGTTGAGATAACATTTAGAAAGAAATATTTTTTAGCAACTACCTCCTTCTGTTATGAAAGGCGGCTAAATCAAATCCTTAAAAGCTTTTGATTTTTCGCCTGGTACAGTTAAAAGAGTAATGTTCACACCTTTAGCTGTCAAATCCTTAAGCAGGCCTTTTTCTTCTTCAGACATTGATATATTCTTGAAGACGTTTTTCCGGCCTGGACCCATCCCGATACCACCAATATTCAAATCTGTGTAGTTAACACCCGCTTCGTACAATCTTTTGGCGGTAAGAGGTGTCTTCATCAGGAGCATAACATGTTCTTTGTTGGGGATTGCGTTTAGTGGCTCAACGCTTGCCGCAACTTCCATGGCTTCCACTGTAATGCCAGATGGTGCCGCCAATCGCAAAACTTGCTGCATGAATGAATCTTTTGCGACAGCATCATCAATAACGATTATTCGTTTAAATGATTGATGCCTGCACCATACAGCGATCACCTGTCCATGGATCAAACGATCATCAATTCTTACCAAACCCCAGTTGCTAATAGTAATCACCTCCTTTACAAATATCTACAGCAGTAATATTCTGCTGTTATTGCTAATATTAAG
The DNA here is from genome assembly GCA_039680395.1 of Anaerolineaceae bacterium. Lineage (GTDB taxonomy): Bacteria > Chloroflexota > Anaerolineae > Anaerolineales > Anaerolineaceae > UBA4782. The sequence continues at coordinate 5,947 of JBDKSY010000191.1, forward strand.
ATGGTTTAAATAAAGGTTTGAGGTTCTTAATGGATTCTTGCCCAGATTGGGCAATCGTTTCGGCTAATTCCGGGAGAGAGCTTCCGTCACGGGTCATTAATAATTCGATAAACATCGGTAGATTCACTCCCGTAACACATTCAACATTATCGCGCAAAACTTGCTTAACCGATACATTGTATGGAGTACCACTAAAGATGTCCATCAGGATCATTGTATCTTCATTACCAATTTTTTCTAGAACAATATTCAATTTTTGCTCAAATATTTCCGGTGTTTCTCCGGGATAAAGGCTTACCGAATATACGCATTCAGCCTCGCCTGCGATCATTTCGGCTGACTTTATAAACTGGGCACCTAAATCTCCATGAGAAACAAGTACAACATTGATCATATTTACCTCAAATTATGAATTTTCTGTATCGAGATTGACTACCATACGATAATTTTCACCACAATATGTTGCGTCTGAATATTCAATTATCTCGTCCTTCTCGTTGTATGTAGTCCTTTCGCTGTGTAGCACTGCTGCTGGATAAGTGAGATTGAGCATCTTTAACTCTTCCTGATCTGCTAATCCAGCAAAAATATGTTCAACAGCTCTGACTAACTTATTTCCATAGTCAACAGCTAAAACCTGGAATAAAGACTCCTTCGCAAGATTATGATCCAATATGTGGGGGCAAAACCGATGGTTAAGGTGCACAACATGTAATGCAAGAGGTACATTGTTGTTATAGCGAATTCGAACGATTTTTACTACTTCATCACCTGGTTCTAAATTCATTGCCTTGATCAAATCAGTAGTTGGAACTTGAATTATTCCAGCGCTCACCAAACTACTGGAAGGAAAACCACCTTCTCGTTTGATATCAGAGGAAAAACCGTTCATAGAAACATGAATCGCTAAATTTCTTTGGGGTTCAGCGATAAAAACACCACGCCCAGCAGCTTTCTGTATCAAACCTTCACGTTCAAGCCGGTGAAGCGCTTCTCGTACTGTTGTGCGACTGATGCCATATTGCTCGCACATTTCCCTCTCTGAAGGCAAGCTGGAACCTGGGATATAAATACCTGCAGCGATCTGGTTTTTGATCAGCGCTGCGAGCTGGTAATGTAAGGATATCGGTGCAGTTCTGTCAATAGTCATTTTTAGGCACGACAACTAATACTCATACAAACTGGTAATTACCAGTTATACATTTTTACCATTTTAATGTTTTGATAGGTCTTTGTCAATAGAAGTCGCAATTTTTTAAGATTCACACAGGTGAAAATTTAAATTACAGTATAAAAAACCAGCTTAATGCCATCGGGATCTGTAAGAGAGAATGTCCTCTGCCCCCAGGGTTTATCAGCGATCTCTCCCCTGATAGGGATACCTAAGGACTTTACATGGAAGTAGAATTGATCTACATTTTCTACTTCCATGTAAACTTCAAAATTCATTGGAGGTTTATGTTCCGCATCGGGTTTCAATGCGAGGATCTCAATTGTTCCGTTACCAACACAAAATACGCTACCCCTATTGCCGGCACCATTATCCCATGAATGGTCTACAGTAAATTTCAATAGATCACGATAAAAATGGATTGCTTCATCGTAATTTTTAGAGATAAAAACGATACCAAAGCCGGCCATAAGTAATCCTCCATGCGAATTGATTTTATAAGAAGCTCTTCAAGTAGTAACGAACATCTGCTGTAGTGGGTAATGAAATTGCATGCTCTGCTATTTCACAGGCGGTGTTCATTGTGAATTTTCGAATGTGTTGTTTCACCAGGGGTATGGCACGTGGATTCATGCTAAATTCGTCAAGACCCAGTCCCAGCAATACTGGAGTAGCCAGTCCGTCACCAGCCAACTCACCGCATAACCCTACCCAGCGTTTGTTGGCATGTGCTGCATCAATGACCATTTTGATCAGTCGTAAAACAGCGGGGTCAAGAGCATCAGCAACACCAACCACGTTCGTATTTCCTCTATCGGCTGCCAAAGTATATTGTGAAAGGTCATTCGTACCGATGCTGAAGAAATCAACCTCTTTAGCCAGTGCATCAGCCATCACTGCAGCAGAAGGGATTTCGATCATGATACCCCATTCAATGTTTTCTTCAAATGGGACACCCTCACTGGCAAGATCAACTTTAACTTTTCGTACATGATCCATGGCACTGCGTACTTCTTGTACCGTACCTATCATTGGGAACATTACTTTCAGGTTGTACCCGATACCTGCTCGCATCAAAGCACGCAACTGTGTTTTGAACACTTCAGGTCTTGCCAACGCCAGACGTGTACCCCGTAGTCCCAGGAAGGGATTCATCTCTTCTGGAATTTTCAGGTAATTGGCAGGCTTATCGCCTCCAATATCTAACGTACGTGTCACAATTGGGTTTTTTCCAAAATGGGAGAATATTTTGGAATAAATATCTACCTGTTCCTGTTCAGTCGGAGGAGTCTCGCGTTCCAAGAAAATAAACTCTGTTCGAAGTAGTCCCACTCCTTCAGCTCCAAACTCTATGGCTGACTTAGCATCTTCTACACCACCAATGTTTGCAACTACCTCAATTTTGGTGCCATCTTTGGTAATGGCATGTTCGTGAGTTTTCTCCATTGCCTTACGAAAACTCTCTTCATAAAGGGATGAAGTCTCTTTAAACTTTTTAATGGTAGCTTCATCAGGGTTCAGGAACATTTTTCCTGTGAAACCATCTACTACAGCTTCGATGCCTGGTGTCAACTCATCCATCCATGGACCAATGCCAACGATCGCTGGAATTCCTAATGCCTTTGAGAGAATCGCTACATGCGAAGTAGGGCCACCAGAACGAGTGCAGAACGCCAATACCTTTGCTTTATCAAATGACACAGTATCAGAAGGTGTAAGTTCATCGGCTACCACAATAGAAGGTATGGATATATTTTTACTAGCGGCGTTGTTATTCCCAACCAGTAATCGTAAAACACGTTGAGCAACATCTTTAATATCTGCACTTCGGGCTGCAAGATATTCCGAATCCATTGCTGCAATGATACCTGCATAATATTCCGTCGCTTCATACCAGGCAAATTCAGCCGTATAATGCTTTCCGTACAGAGCATCATGTACCTGGTCTAGCAAATCCGGGTCCGTTAACAACATGGCATGTGCTTCGAATATATCCGCTTCATTTGAGCCAGTTTTTAACTCAACACGAGCTTTTTGCAGTAAGTTTTCCAGATCCGTTCCTGCTTGCTGCAACGCTGCTTGTAAGCGCTTATTCTCAATATCGGGATCTTTTGCAATTGCTTCTTGCACCACGATAACCTGTGATTCATATCGAAAGATTGGACCAACAGCAACCCCTGCCGATATTCCAACTCCTTGAAAAGTTTTCATCAGGTTAATCTCCTATCATTCACCGAAATTGGCGTCAACCAATTCTTTTAATCCCTGAATTGCTTGAACTGCATCATCACCATCAGCAGTGATCCGGATGTCATTATCATGATCAACAGCAATAGAAAGGATTTTTACGAATGATTTTGCATTCACTTTTTCGGATCTTTTCGATACATTTTCAATGAGTATCTGAGATGCAAAACTTTGTGCTTTTTTTACAAAAGATGCCGCTGGTCTGGCGTGCAATCCCACCTGATTGATTACTTTAATTGTCAAACTCTCCACTTTTTACTCCTGTATCCATTTTTTATTACCATGGCTATGCCACCCGTTCCATTATGCAAAAATAAAGATTTTTTGTCAATGAAGAAATTATTAATAAATAGAGAAGCAAAATATCATTAACATTAAATTAGTGCTTGTATTTGTTAAATCATTATTGTACAATTGTAATACAATCGTACAATTTTCTTGGCATTACTTACCTTTATCTCATAAAAGGCATTTGAGCCAAAAAGATGAAATCGGACTTTTTGTCCATTCCCCTACAAAATAGTAAAAATAGCCCGCAGAATGAATTTAAGCGGCTTTCATTGCGTGATGTGGTAATCGAGCGCATGAAACAGGCGATCATCAATGGTGAATTGGTTGATGCGCAAAAGATCACAGAATTCGAAATGGCTGAACGCTTCGGGGTAAGCCGGGGTTTGATCCGCGAAGTGATCCGAGAACTCGAAAATGCTGGTATTGTCATCAATATTCCCTATCGGGGGACATTTGTCAGGGCGTTGACTGCCGAAAGGGTCAACGAGCTGTACACACTTCGTGTAATTTTGGAAGAATATGCTGTAGAGTTAGCAGTTAAAAAGGCGGATGACGATGGAATACTTCATCTGCGCAGCATTATTGATAAAATGTATCGCTATGCGAAAGCATCCGATGTAAATTCTCTTGTAGAAACTGACCTGGAATTTCATAAAGCTCTTTATGCTCTTTCTCATCACCAAATGTTGATTGATACGCTTGAAAAACTAAGTGGGCAAACTCATATGTTTATTCAAGCTTCCAAAGTAATTTACTCACTTTTTCCATCCCTTGATGAAGTTGCCAGTTCGCACGAACCAATCATTGATGCAATATCGAACAGGCAAGTAGAAAATGCACGTAACGCGATCCATTATCACATCAGCGACGTGGGTCAAAAGCTGGTAACCATCCTGTGCGAAAAAGAGCAAATTGAAAAGAACTTGCGTGAAATTTCTGAAAATGTGTCTTCGGATGCATCACTTATTCCCCCAAATCATCCATTTTTTTAGAAGTAGATAGTTTTTCTTATTTCCTTTATTTTTTGACATTCTTTTTTCAAAACTACATACTTTTGCTGGAGGTAAAGATTTTATGGTATTCCAACCCGTTTTAAAAGTCCTTTCCGATGAGCAAATCTACCAGATACATCAAGGTGCATTGGAAATTTTATGGAATACGGGCGTATTAGTAAAATCATCAACAGCTCGTACTCTGTTACGTCAGGCTGGTGCAGTGGTGAATGATGAAACCATGCGCTGCAGGATACCTGGCTTTATTGTTGAAGAAGCGCTAAAAAGAGCTCCTTCTTCTTTTACCGTATACGCAAGAAATCCAGTAAATAACGTACACGTCTCTACTCGTGAGCTTCACTATGAGCCTATGATTGGCAGGTTGAATTGCTATGATTATAAAACTGGAAAAACACATAGAACGACGCTTCAGGATGTCGGCGATCTGATCAAAATATCGGATGCCCTCCCCCACTATCACTTGCTGCATTCTGGAGCAATCATGCCGCAAATTGATGGCGTGAAGATCCGTGCCACACACGTGCATGGTTATCTTCAGTCAGTGAGAAATTCGAGCAAGGTCATAAAAGCCACCTCTCGTGAAAGGATCCTTGCAGAAGATTGTCTACGCATGGTCGCAGCGATCGCTGGTGGTGAGAGCGAATTGCGAAAAAAACCATATACCTTCACTACCGATAATCCTGTTGCTCCATTGCATCATGACCGTGACCAGATGGATGGCGCCCTTCTATTTGCCAGTTATGGGTTGCCCGTTGATGTCACCAGCGAGCCTCAGGCAGGCGCCACTTCACCCGTCACACTTGCTGGCTTGCTGGCACAGCAAACCGCTGATGTGATCAGTGGCATCACGATCCTTCAACTGGCTAACCCTGGAAATCCAGTCTGGTATGGGACTTGTGGTTCGATCATGGATATGAAAGTTGGACGTATTGCCATTGGAGCCATTGAAATGGGACTGATCAATGTTGCAAGTGCCCAGATTGCTCATTTCTATAACATTCCTTGTCGCGGCACTGCTTCTGCTACTGATTCCAAATTGCTCGATATTCAAGCCGGGTATGAAAAAGCCATGACCCTGACAATGGCAGTTCTTGGCGGAGTAAATAAGATTTTCTATCCTGGCACAATGGAAGGTGCATTGACAGTTAGTAAAGAAAGTCTGGTAATTGATGATGAAATCATTGGCGAGCTTTACCGTACATTGGAAGGTATCAAAGTTGACGCGAATACCCTGGCGCTAGGTGTGATAGATAAAGTCGGTCCTGGTGGTCATTTCCTCGGGCAGCGACACACCATGCAATTCCTTAAAGAAGAGCAGTTCATTCCGCCTTTGGCAGACCGGATGACACGGGATAAATGGGAAGCAGAAGGTTCGAAAGGTGTTGCGGATAAAGCTTATGACAAGGTTCAAAAGATCCTGGCTGAACATAAAGTTGATCCGCTTGATGCCAATGTGGAGGCTGAATTGGAAAGAATAGTACGCGAAGTTGAAGAACGGGAAACAAAACACTAAACGGAAGGATTATTATGGCTGATATTGAATTTCTTTATTTAAATCAAGCAGACATTCGTGCAACAGGCATTGATATGAAAGCTGCAATGACTGCAGTTGAGGAAGCCTTCATACTGCATCACCAGGGAAAAGTACTTCTTCCACATAAAACCGTTCTGGACATGGGAGAACGTGAACGTGGTCGTTGCAACGCCATGCCTTCGTATGTTGGCGGTCAATATGACGCTTTTGGTATTAAATGGATCGCTGGATTTCCTCAAAATCCGAAGAAATATGGAATGCCGCGAGCAACAGGCTTCTTCATTCTCAACGACGCAGATAAAGGTTTCCCACTGGCAGTGATGGATTGTACTTTATTGAGTGCTATGCGAACTGGTGCTGTAACTGGAGTCGGTGCCAAATATCTGGCAAGACAGGATTCTGAAGTAGTGGCAATAATCGGAACCGGCGTTCAGGCGCGAACACAAATTGATGCTCTGATGGAAGCTGTTCCGAACATCAAAAAAGTCAAAGGGTATGATGTGAATTTTGCCGCGGCTCAGCAATATGCCAAAGAAGTGAAGGAGAAATTTGGTGTCGAAACCGAAGCGGTGCTAACCCCTGAAGCTGCCGTACGTGATGCAGATATTATTGTTACAGTAACTGTTGCAGATGAACCGATCGTGAAAGAAGCCTGGATGAAGAAAGGCAGTTATTTTTCTGCTGTCGGGTCATATCAAGAAGAAGAATTCGAAGTTGTTCTCAACTCTGACAAAGTGATTGTTGATGGGCTGGAGCATGTTATCCATCGTGTTACACCGGTAGTTGCATTGATGATCCAAAATGGCATGATCAAAGAAGAAAATGTCATTGAATTAGGCGAAATTCTTTGTGGTGAGAAACCAGGACGTCAAACGAAAGAAGAAAGGATCTTCTTCTCGCCAATTGGAATGGGTACTGAAGACCTTTGTCTTTCTTATCGTGCTTATAAAATGGCTCTCGAAAAGGGAATTGGTCAAAAACTTTCCCTTTTCGGAAATATCTAACTTTATTTTTCGGAGGCTGATGTGTCAGAAGAAACCATTTTCGCAAAAATGCATTCTGCAATTGAGAATTATGATGCTGATGCTGCAATAGCCGCAGCCAATGAAGCGGTTACTGCAGGACTTGATCCAGCCGTTGCGCTTGAAAAAGGATTTGCTGATCCTATCCGGAAAATAGGTGAAGCATTTGAACGTATGGATATTTTCCTCCCTGAATTAGTGATGGCTGCCAATGCCATGAAAGCCGGCGTTGAAGTGCTTGAAGGAGCTCTTAGAGCAAAAGGCTCTGCCGTAGTGAAAAAAGGTGTGGTAGTTCTGGGCACCGTTGAAGGCGATATTCATGACATTGGGAAGACGGTCGTGGGTGCAATGTTCCAGGCAAATGGGTATGAAGTCCATGACCTGGGTGTTGAAGTGCCCGCACCAAGATTCATTCAGGCTGCTGAAGAATCAAAAGCCAATGTCATTGCCATGTCAGCACTCCTTTCAACCACCATGCTGTATCAGAGGGATGTCATCGAGCTTCTGAGAAATAAAGGGCTTAAGGATAAATATTTTATTATTGTAGGGGGTGCCCCTGTAACGCAAAAATGGGCTGACGAAATTGGCGCCAATGCCTATGGCCGTGATGCCATTGAAGCGGTACGTGTGCTTGATGCACACACAAAGGAGTGGGCGAAATGAACTTTAAAGAAGTCGCCAAAAGAGCAGAGACCGGTCCTTTGATCGAAGCGAATGATTTTTTGATGCAGCGCGTGGCTGCCAATGTGCTGGCGTTGAAGAAAGAATATGATGTGAAATGGGATGGAAAGTCTTTGATCAATCTGGATGATCAACTGGCTGACCGATGCTGGCAGGCTGGAAAAGAACTTCTCCTGCGGTCTGGACTTTATTCAATGAACAGCCGCCGGGTAATTCAGTTTTCGAAAGATGAAATTGATGACGCCCTTCGCCTTGTACCAAGCCAGATTATCATGGGAGAAGGGAAAGAGCAAAAAACTGCTTATCATCGAGGCGTAGAAGATCCACGCCCTCCCTTTGTTATGAGTGGACCATTCAATGCGGATACCCACGAATCCATGTTCATCAAATTGAACGAAGCATTTGCCCAGGAAAGGATGATTGATTGTCTTTTCCTTCCAGGCTATCTCAAAGAGCTGGATGGGCAAATGATCAGACCGAATTCAGGTCTTTCCAGCAGAGCTGCGGTGTTATATGGTGAATGGGCTCGTGAGGCTGTACGACGGGCTGGCAGACCTGGTATGCCGATCGTTGGTCATTCCGTGATGGCGTTGAACGAAATGGCCTGCACGAATGAAGCGTATGGGCTGCGAAAAACTGATCCACGCGCCATGGTCTTATTATCTGAACTGCAGGTTGATGATGTCACGATGGCGCGTCTGGGGTATTACCTTGCCTATGGAACCCCGATCTACATAGCCCATACTCCTCTGGTAGGCGGATATGGCGGTGGACCAGATGGCACCGCAATCATCGGAGTGGCATCATTCATTGCATCGGTTCTCCTCGGGTCAGAGATATGTCATGTGGGACCTCAACACATCAAGTACAAAACACAAACCAATAATCACTCCCTCTTCCTGGGGAGCCTGGTGAACCAGGCGACCAATCGCAACAGCCGTATCATCACAACGACTTCGCATACTACCGCTGGGCGTGCAGGATCAGATCAATACGCTTATGAGTTTTCAGCGTTGGAGCTGGCTGTGGTAACTGGTGGAAGCAATATAAGTGGCCCAAGACCCGCTGAACCGTTGGGTTTTAACAATGTGAGCCCGCTTATGGGCCGGCTTTTTGCTGAAGTAGGTTACGCGGCTGCAAAGCTATCAAGAGAAGCAGCCTCTGGAATCATTGAGCAACTTTTCGCAAAATACAAAGATGCCATGACATTGGAAACAGCTCCTAAAGGTGCCCCCTTTGAACAGCTTTATGATGTTCAAAAGCTGGTTCCTACCGCTGAACATCAAGCCTGCTATGATCGTGTGAAAGCAGAATTGACCAGATTAGGTGTTCCTTTTTGTAATTAAGGAGAAATGATGGCAAAACGTCTGGTAATAGATTTAGGTAAATGTACTGAGTGCAGGACATGCGAGCTAAAATGTTCCTTCGTGCACTTCCAGGTTTACAACTCAAAAAAAGCCGGTATTCAGATCTTATCCCAATGGCCAGAGCAACCCGCTGCTCGTCTTTGCATTCAATGCAAAGAACCCGATTGCTTACCCGCCTGCCCTTCTGATGCAATGGAATTTACACCTGAACGGGCGGTCAAAGTACTTTATGATGTCTGCATTGGATGCGCGAGCTGTGTAGATGCCTGTCAATATAATGGTGTATGGATTGACCCGTTGAACAATGTGGCTATCAAATGCGATACCTGTGAAGGAAATTATCGGTGTGTTGCAGACTGTATAGTTGGCGCTCTACGTATCGAGGAGTAAGGAGGTCACTATGTATGAATGTTATAAACGTAAATTGCTCAGAATTAATCTGACCGACCGCACTTCCAAAGAAGAGCCCATAAGCGAAAAAATGATCCAACGATGGGTAGGAGGTATGGGCTTTGGTGTCAAACTTCTGACACATGAAGTACCCCCCACAACAGATGCTTTCAGCCCCGATAACAAGATATACATTTGTGTTGGTCCACTGACAGGGACTATAGCACCACTCTTTGCACAAACCTGCATCATCACAAAATCACCTCTTACCACTGGAGTAATTAACACCTATGCGGGAGGTCAGCTGGCAACTGCAATAAAGTCTGCTGGGTATGATGTCATTGTATTTGAAGGAAAAGCAGACGAACTGGTGTATGTCACTCTTACTCCAGGTGGAATAAAGTTTATCAATTGTCCTGAACTAAAAGGGAAACCAGTTCGCGAAGCAGAAGAGTATGTCAAAACAGCCAGTGGTTGTGAAGATATGCATACTGTAGGAATAGGATTGGCGGGTGAAAACCTGATCCGTTATGCTGCGGCAATATCTGAAACTCGAGCTTTTGGGCGTGGTGGTGCGGGAGCTGTCTTTGGCTCAAAGAATTTGAAGGTATTTGGTGTTGCAGGCATACGCGACATCAAAGTTTCAGACCCTGAAGGCTTTGAGGGCGCAGTTGAAAGAACAATTGCCGCTTTTAAAGAAGATCTATCTCATCCCTGGAGCTTATTAGGTGGGTTTGGCAGAATTGGCACTGGATCGGGAGTAGCTCTTATCAATGATAAGCATGTTTTTGCTACCAGGTACCATAAATACACCAGTTTCGAACATGCCCATGAAATTGATGGGGAAGCATTCATGCAAAAATATGAAACCCATCCGATCGGGTGTCAGAGCTGCCTGGTTCATTGCGGCATGATCAGGAAACCTGCAGAAACCAAATGGGGTACCATCTGGACAAGAGGACCTGAGTATGAAACCATGTATTCCATTGGTTCTCTATGTTTCAATGGAGATTCTGACATGCTTTACTATGCCAATGACCAGGCAGAAAAGTATGGCATGGATACCCTTTCATTAGGTGTAAATGTGGCTTTTGCCATGGAATGTGTAGACAGAGGAATCTTAAGCAAAGATGCTCTGGGTGAAGGCTATATCCTCGAATTCGGAAATCCAGATGCTACTGTTCGATTGATTGATATGATCGCTGCCCGAGAAGGTATTGGCGATCTGCTTGCAGAAGGTGTGAAGCGAGCCAGTGAGAAGTTAGGTCGTGGAACACAAGATTTCGCACTTCAGGTTAAAGGGATGGAATTTGCTGCATGGATGCCTGAGAGGATGCGCGGCGTGGCAACCACTTTTGCAACTGCCAACCGTGGTGCCTGCCACAAACGCGCACCCATTGGAATGGAATTGATGGAATTTGTTCCAATGGATTCCACAGAAGGAAGAGCGGAACTGGTTGCACATATTCAAAATGTGGTAAATGCAACTTTCACCCTGGTATCCTGCAGGTTTGCAGAGTTTGTTCTTAAGCCAGCGCAATTTGCTGACCTGCTGAATAATGCAAGTGGCATGAATTTCACGGCTGAGCAATTCGAGCAAATGGGTGAAGCGATTTGGAACATGGAAAGGATGTACAACCTGGCAGCAGGAATTGATGCAACACAAGATTCCCTGCCAGAAATTTGCTTTAAAGTTCCTCTGGATTTTCCAGAAGGATATAAGCCACTCACTCATTCTGATTTTGATATTTTGATCAAGGATTATTACGAATATAGAGGTTGGGATGCCAATGGTACACCAACCCCTGAGCAGCTTGAGAAATTAGGGCTAAAGGTTTAAATTACCGATGAGACTGGTTGTACGTTTTTCAGGACTATTTCGCTCTTTGTCGGGTATGAAAGAAGTGACTCTAGACCTTAGAGAAGAATGCACCCTTCGAGATGCTCTACAAGAGTTAAAAAAGAACGTTCAACCAGAATTTGTAACACAAATACTTATTCCACTTCTGGAGGAAAACAATACTGGACCATTACGTTTGCTGGTAAAAAATCATAGACACATGCATTCCGTAGCTGAAATTGACGTACCGCTTAAAGAAGGTGACACTGTATCCTTTTTACCACCCATGGAAGGTGGTTAAGACGAACTCAATAATCGAAAATTCATGAGGAGGCTGTAATGGGTGCTTTGAGTCTAAAAGGTCGTGATGTTCTTTCGATGGCTGATTTTTCAAGAGAAGAAATTGATGTAATATTTCAGACCGCTCTGGAACTTAAGCGTGGAATATCTCGTGGTGAATTTCAAGATCATATACTCCGTGGGAAAGGAGCAGCAATGATCTTTGAAACGCCTTCCTCCCGCACAAGAATGTCGTTCTGGAGAGCCATGCAGCAATTAGGTGGTGCAGCAGAAGACCTCAGTGGTGGGAAAACCTGGTCAGATTCAGGAGTTGAAAGCTGGGGAGATACCTGCCGTGTGATGGATCGTTATTTTGATATTCTCATCGCCCGATTATTGGCTCAGTCAACTTTGGAAGAGGCAGCCAATCTACTGGATATTCCAGTATTCAATGCTTCAACCGATTTCGAGCATCCATTCCAGGCTCTTGCTGATTTCCAAACCGTACTCGAAAAGAAAGGTCGTTTTGATAATATCAAATATGTCCTCACCTGGGCATATCATGAATACAATCCACCCCTTGGACTCGTTGTCTCCAGCATGTATCTTGCATCACGGCTGAAAGATTTCCAATTTGTGCTTGCCTGCCCTGAAGAATACACCCCACCTCAAGACATCATTGACCGGGCAAATGGCTTTGCTTCTGAAAACGGTGCAAGCCTTGAAATTGTTCACGATATGAAAAAAGCAGCCAAAGATGCTGATTTTATCAATGCCTATTGCTATGTCATGCCAGATGTATTTCGCGCTGGTTCACCAGCCAACAACTGGCAGTATCCTACTCCTCATAACCAGGAGCCTGAACGCTTCAAACATTGGAGAGTTGATTCAGAGGTCATGGGACTGGCGAAACCACATGCCAAATTTATGCACTGCATGCCAGCTGCCGTGGGTCATGAAGTCACTGCAGATGTCATTTACGGACCCAATTCACTTATTCAAGACGAAGCGGAAAACCGCCTACATGCCCAAAAAGCTGTATTAGCACTCACTTTGGGCGCCTAATTTTCATCGAAGAACAATGGGAAGTGGAATTAATAACCACTTCCCAAACATAACAGTCACGCAAGGAGTATGCGTATGAAAGAAGCATCTCTGAACCTTGCAGGTATACCTCTCAAGAACCGTGTCATTATTGCAGCAGGCTGCCACGGTGCTGATGGTGAGACTATTGTCAGATCCAG
>JBDKSY010000192.1:0-8949 GCA_039680395.1 Anaerolineaceae bacterium
ATAGGCAGGTAACATGATGATAATGATAAAGCAACGATAAATGAGGTAACAACCAGGGTATAGCGTTTCATCAATTTATCCTTTCTACAGAGAAATGAAAACTGGTGTCAGATCATTTGATCATGAAGAACCTTTGCTGATCATTTTTCAATGTACAGCAGACAGAGGGATGTCAACCTCTCTTTTGCGATTACTTCTTTTTCTAAATTTATGCAGGGTAATGGCGGTTGAATATCAATATAGTGATTGGTAATAATATCGAAAACTCTTCCTTTGTAAAATTCCGCCCTGCACAAGTAATTATACTAGATATTGATAAGCAATTGATACTGGAATCGGACTAACAAAATAGAAAGGACGTTTTTACTGCTGTAGTTTTTTGATTGCATTGCCCCAAAAAGATAGAGATACCAGTGACAGCCTGTTATCACTGTGAGCAAAGCGAATCAGTCTCAATATGTGAGATTGCTTCAACCTGCAAAGATCGCAGGTTTCGTAATGACGCTTCATTTTGTCATTGCTGGTGAGAATCTCGCACTGAAAAGCAAGGACAAGATGCACATCAACACTACCTGTGCTGCAGTGTCATTTAGTTCGATGACATTATATTTACCGGTTTAGTTTCGGGGTACCTACCAAAATATATTTACCACTAAAGTCACAAAAGACACAAAGAATCTTCTTTTTGTGTTTTTAGCGATTTAGGTGATTTGTCAATCGTCTTTCGGGTTTAGCTTCGGGGAAGCTACCTTGAATTAACAACCTATTTATGTTCTCCTTACGCTAAACCCCTACGAAAACGATGTCATGCTGAACGAGCGCAGCGGTTTTCGCCGCAAGACTTCCGAAATTTTTAAAATTTCAGAAGTCTGCCTGCTCTGAAATTACTTTGACCTGAACAAGTTATATTACAGGCAACAACAGGTTTATTACTGGGTAGGTGATTTCTTCTTAAGCGTTGCACGCGGATTCATTTGTAAATATACAAATTTAGGGAGGTGATTATGAAAAAAATTATTTTCCTTTTATTCTTATTTCTACTTATTACAACCGCGACCAATTGTAATGGTGTTAACAAAACAGTCTGGCCCACATCCATTCCAGATTCGGACATTCTTTTTCAGGGAAAGTACAATGGACCTTACATAGTAGGTTTTCTTGATGCAAGTAGTTCCGATTATCAAATAATAGAAATTCCTAGAAATTTTGTGCGGTTGTCATGGTCGAATGATGGCAATATTATTTATGGACTGAATCAATCTGATGGACAGCCTTCATATGAAAATATGGGATATCCAGCTTTCTGGGATATAAAAGCAAATAATTTTGTTCGATGTTATGGTTCGCTTCCTAATTATGACCAAATTGAAGAATTTATATCAGATGATTATTTGCATTCTGTTGTTCTTTCTTCAGGGGAGGAAATAGTAGTTTTTGATATGGGCTCGTGTAAAACGATCAAACAGCTGGTAAATCATCAGGATGACCTGGGGCATGGGGATATTTCAGGATTTTCATTTTTCCAGGCGGGCAATGAGTTACTTTATGGTGAAGTTTTTAATATAAATACTCCAAGAGAATATAAATTGATTAAACTAAATGTTATAACTGATGAACGTGAAATAGAAGCAGAGGGTATATATCCAGCCTGGTCACCAGATGGATCAAAATTTGCCTTTATTGGACTGGATGGCTTATATGTGATGTGTGCTGATGAAAATCAGCCTATCAAAATTTACAACACATCCTTTTTTGATCCCTGGAAAAGCGGAAGCCCTTATTTCAGAGTTCCCCAACCGAAATGGTCACCAGATGGAAATTGGATTGTATTTCACCAATGTATAAATGGTTATACATGCACTGTGGAAGATGCTGCTATATATAAAATTCGTGTGTCTGATGGACAATTAATAAAACTCTATACTGGGGGAAAATATCCCGTATGGCATCCATAAAGAATTAGTAGAGGTGATTGTAAAGCAATAAGACAGAAATAGGAGAACTCATACAGGCAATGTAATGAGCAATAAGTAATGAAAGCAGAAAAACCTTTATTCGCCTTGATTGGTTTTGCCATGATAGAATCTGCCTGCTCTGAAATTACTTTGACCTGCATATTTGTACCTTCCCCCCTGAAAATTACCCTGTTGGATTGGAATTCCATCTCCGTTCATGACCTGTACAACACGTTATAATAAGGGATATACAAGGTTGATAAACTTTACTTAAGGACGAGTCCATGGCAGTGATCTATCCATTTACAGCCATTGTAGGCCAGGAAAGAATGAAGCGGGCGCTAGTTTTGAATGCTGTTGACCCGCGTATTGGTGGTGTGTTGATCAGAGGGGAGCGTGGAACTGCAAAATCCACTGCCGCGCGTGCATTGGCAGCATTGCTGCCCAATGTTAAAGTAGTGAGCGACTGCCGTTTTGGCTGCAATCCTGACGATGAAACTGCATGGTGTACTGAATGCCGTGAAAGAGTGCAAAAAGGGCAGAAGTTACCAGTATCAACCCGGCCAACTCCCTTTATTAACTTACCTGTATCAGCAACCGAAGACCGGGTGGTTGGCACACTGGATATTGAAAAAGCAATCCAGATTGGTGAACGTCATTTTGAACCTGGGGTTCTGGCTGCTGCCAACCGTGGACTTTTATATATTGATGAAGTAAACCTTCTCGATGACCATGTAGTGGATGTTCTCCTTGATTCTGCTGCTATGGGAATGAACATCGTAGAACGGGAAGGTATTTCCTTTGCCCATCCTGCCAGATTCATCCTGGTGGGAACCATGAATCCCGAAGAAGGCGACCTGCGTCCACAGCTTTTGGACCGGTTTGCACTCTCGGTGGATATTCATGGCATCCATGACGCACGTGACCGGGTAGCCATCATGGAGCGCAACCTGTCTTTTGAGGCAGGTCAGGAAGAGTTCCGAAACCACTGGTTGCCAAAAGAAGAAGAGCTTTCCCGACAGATTGATGCTGCCAGACAACTGGTGGATAAAGTCACTCACACAAGCCGGAATCTCCTTTCCATTGCAAGCCTGACCGCTTCTTTGAACGTCGAAGGACACCGTTCTGACCTGGTAATCTTGAAAGCAGCACGCGCACAGGCTGCCTTTGAGGGCCGAACCAATGTCACGGATAGAGATATCGCCCTCGCTGCAGAGCTGGCATTACCTCACCGCATCAAGCGGGGACCTTTCCAGCAGAGCGAAATGGGGATGGAAGAATTGCAGGAGCGGATCGAGCAGTTGGAAGGCGCTGGCGCAGGTGACCAGACTGAAAATAATGAAGAAGCTGCTGAACAAGCTGACGAGCAAAAAAAAACGTAGTTTTGGGGGAGGAAGACCAAACCCTCAATGAAGCTCCTCTGCAACCCTCAAACCAGAATATATTTCAAGATATCAATGCCAACTGGTGGGAAGGTGGCAAGCAAGTAAAGACCGGAGAGGTTTTTGAACCCCGCCGGTTGGATACCCCGTTGGATCACATGATGCGTCAGATGGCTGGCAGACGCAGCTATACCCATACGAAGCGTAAACGCGGTCGTTATATTCAGGCAAGACCTACCCCCGGAAAAGCAGAAGACCTGGCATTTGATGCCACTTTTCGCGCAGCCGCACCCTTTCAGAAAGAGCGTGCAGAAAAGCGGAAACGTGTAGCTTTCGCTATTGGTCCTGGTGATTACATGCGTAAAGTACGTGTACGCCGGACCTCCAATCTGGTTCTGTTTGTTGTGGACGCAAGCTGGTCAATGGCTGTTGCAGAGCGAATGTCTGCCACAAAAGGAGCGATCCTTTCTTTGCTGAATGATGCCTACCAACGGCGCGACCGGGTGGGATTGATCGTTTTCCAGAAAGACCGGGCAACCCTGATCCTTCCTCCAACAAATTCAGTCCGGCTGGCAGAAAAAGCACTGGCCTTTATTCCGGTAGGTGGGAAGACCCCGTTATCTGCCGGATTACAAATGGCGTTTGAAATATTGCATAAAGAAAAGGTGTTGCATCCAGACGTGATGCCCCTGATGATCTTATTGACCGATGGGGCGGGGAATGTCGCGATCGGTCATCTGCCTCCCCAGGTTGAAGTACAACAGATTGCCACGCAGTTCGCCGATTCGGGTATCCGTAGTGTGGTGATAAATATGGAGCATGTCGCTTTTGATCAGGGTTTGGCTCAGGCTGTTGCAGATTCATTGGAAGCGCCCTGTTATACTATTTCTGATCTGAAAGCTGAAAACTTGTATCAAACGGTTCAATTGGAAATCCGTTTGCAGCAACCGAAAAAATCAGAGCGATAGGTTGCAGTACAAGGGATGGCGGTTTGTCAAATAAAACGACTGATGATATGATGAACAAATGGTGAAATAGAAGCTATGTTTTCTCAACGAACAAAGTCACAACGGATTCGAATCATACTTCTTATTGTCATTGCAGTAACGATTCCCTTTTATTGCCTGGGGTTCGTTCTGCTAGAGGGTCATAAAATTAGCTCACGCGTAAAAACGTTGACGCCAACCATGACACAAACCATTAGTCCTAGCAATACGATTCAGGCAACCTGGACAAGTGTGGTAACGGTTACGCCTTCAATCACTTCGACACCCACCCAGACATGGACTCCATCTATCACACCGACCTTCTTTAAGACGCCTACCCGAACGATCACACGAACACCAACGATCACTTTGACACCAATTCCGCCTACCATAACTGATACTGAAACTCCATTACCGCCAACCCCGACTGATACTGTAACACCAGAAGGAAACACAGAAGAACCTCACCCTGAACCTTAAGATAGGGAAAACGCATGATAGATATCAAAGATTTTTTACACAATTTACTGTCCTTGCCTGGCCTTTCTGCATATGAAGAACCTGCCAGGCAAAAGATTTCCGAAACATGGAAACCGTTAGTTGATGAAATGTATGTCAGCCCGATTGGAAGCCTGCATGCATTAAGCCGGGGGGTTGGAAGCGAACCTCGTCCGAAGATCCTGTTGGCCTGCCATATGGATGCCATTGGAATGATGGTCACCGGAATCGAGGATGGTTTCCTCCGGTTCACAGAAGTGGGAGGCATAGACCACCGGTTATTGCCTGGCATGCGGGTAAATGTGCACGGGAAACGCGATCTACCTGGCGTGATAGTAATGCCACGTGCTGAACTGCTTCCAGAGGGAAATGGTACTGCACCTGTTGCCATGAAGTATCTTTTCATTGACACGGGGTTACTTCCAGAAGAAGTTGCGTCTCTGGTGAAAATTGGAGATCTGGTTTCTTTTGCTCAGGAACCATCAGAATTGCCCAATGATATCGTGATGGGGCATACTCTGGATAACCGGGTATCTGTGGCTGCAGTGACCATTTGTCTTGAAGAGTTGAAAAAGGTCAGCCATGATTGGGATGTGTGGGCTGTTGCCACCGTTCAGGAAGAAGAGACATTGGGTGGTGGATTGACTTCACCTTATGCGATCCAACCCGACCTGGCAATTGCGATTGATGTAACCTTTGCCAAAGGCCCCGGAGCTTCTGATTACCGCACTTTCCCATTAGGAAAAGGTGTTACATTAGGAATTGGTTCCAATGTTCACCCAGGTTTCTTTAAAGCCGTAAAAGATGTTGCGGACCGGCTGGAGATCCCTACACATGATGAATTGATGCCATTATATTCAGGTACGGATGCGTTGGCGATGCAGATCGTGAGAGAAGGAATTGCGACTCTGGTTTTAGGTATTCCTCTTCGCTATATGCATACACCTGTCGAAATGGTGGCAATGAAGGATATCCAGCGGGCAGGCCGCTTAATGGCTGCTTTCATCGCTGGGCTGCCACAAGATTTTATGCAGAGACTCCATTGGGATGACTGAGAGGTAACTGATGACAACAAAGAACATGGCTCCTTTAATTGAAAAAGAGCAAATTGATCTGCTTGAACGTCTTTCCAATGCCTGCGGTATTCTGAGCGATGTTGGTGAAATCCGGAAAATCGTTTTGGAAAGCATCAAACCGTATTGTGACGATGTTCATATAGATGCTCTTGGTAATGTACTGGCAATCCGTAAAGCCCAGCAACCTGATGCGCTGCGTGTGATGGTGGCTGCACACATGGATGAAGTTGGATTTATGGTTGTGGAAAAAGAAGAAGGTGGATTATTCCGGATGGTAGCCGTGGGTGGTATTGACTCGCGCTACCTGCCTGGAAAACCTGTGCTGGCTGGGAAAGAGCACGTCCCCGGTGTGATCGGCGCAAAACCAATTCACCTGATGAAAAAAGATGAAATGAATAACACTATGGAACTGGAAGACCTTCGCCTGGATGTTGGACCCGATGGCGGGGATAAGGTCAAACCTGGTGATCCAGTGTACTTTGCGACCAAATTCCAGCAGGTTGGACCCAGCCTGATGGGAAAGGCGCTCGATGATCGTCTGGGTGTTGTATCGCTGATCTCCCTGATCCAGCATGCACCGGCAAACATTGAGTTGCTGGCAGCATTCACCGTTCAGGAAGAGATCGGGCTGCGGGGTGCACGCGTAGCTGCGTATGCATTCAATCCTGATCTGGCTATTGTAATGGATAGCACTCCATCACATGATCTGCCTACCTGGGATGGGAGTGAAAATATTTATTACAATACCAAACTCGATGCGGGACCAGCCATTTATGTAGCCGATACTGGCACACTCTCAGATCCACGGCTGCTTCAGCGTTTGTTTAAAATAGCCAGCGAAAATGAAATTCCCTATCAGATCCGCCAACCTGGTAAGGGTGGCACGGATGCTGGTTCTATTCACAGGCAGCGAGCTGGAATTCCTTCGGTTTCTATTTCAGTTCCGGGCAGGTATGCGCATAGTCCAGTTATGATCTCACGGTTCAATGACTGGAAAAATACCCTGACCCTTGTTCATACGGCGTTGGCAGAAATGCCTAAAAATCTTTTGCAACGAAATTAAGACGGAAAAATCTTGGAGCGACACATGAAAGAACTTATTCGATCTCTTGTTGACACCACTGGCCCCTCTGGGTATGAAATGCAGGTTACTGAACTCGTCAAGCAGTTGATCAAAGGAATTGCTGATGAAGTGAAAGTTGATGCCATGGGCAATTTGATCGCCCGCAAAGGCACATTGAAGAAGGGCGGAAAACGCATCATGCTTTCTGCTCACATGGATGAAATTGGTTTGATCGCAACCCATGTTGATGATAACGGCTTCGTTCGATTTACATCGAATGGCGGTGTATTCCCCGTATACCTTCTGGGTGGCCGTGTTCGTTTTTTGAACGGGGTAGAAGGCGTTATTGGTTCTGAATCTGACTCGCGCGATCAGGCGCCCGCTATGAACAAATGCTACATTGATGTCGGTGCAAAAGATCGTGAAAGCTGCCCTGTCAAAGTGGGTGATATGGCGATTTTTGTCCGACCCTACGTTGATCTCGGTACACGCCTGGTTTCCAAAGCTTTGGATGATAGGGTAGGCGTTGCAGTACTGATCGAAACTATGAAACAGTTGAAGGATACCCCCCATGAACTGTACTGTGTATTTAGTGTTCAAGAAGAAGTAGGCTGCCGGGGTGCCATGACCGCTGCTTATGCGGTAGATGCAGAACTGGGTATTGCGCTGGATGTGACCAGAACGGGTGATACCCCCAAATGCACGAAAATGGAAGTCGCACTGGGGAAAGGTCCAGCAATCAAGGTGCGCGATAGTGGCATGCTTTCTGATCCAAAAGTAGTGCGCTGGATGCAAGAAACAGCTGAAAAGGAAGGTATCCCATATCAACTTGAGATACTGGATGCTGGCTCCACTGATGCACGAATGATGCAAGTTTCACGTGCCGGTATGTCAGCAGGTGTTATTTCCATACCTTGCCGCTATGTCCATTCACCTTCAGAGATGGTGGATTATCAAGATGTTTTGGATTGCGTGAAGCTTCTCAAAGCACTATTATCTAATCCGATCAATTTTGGGTAAGAGGAAGAACGACGAGAATGAAATTGCTTCGGGTTTCTCTGTTCTTGTTGATGGCGCTGGTTTCGTGTCTTCCGACCAGTATGCCTGAAAAAGGTAATACTGTTGCCACCAATACACCTGTTTCTACTATGGATAGTAAAACCGAAACAGTTATCGAGACTCCCGAAGCTATTGAAACTCCACAGAGTAATTCCAATGAAATTGTCATCTGGATCCCAGAAAAATTTAGTTCTCACCAGAATAAGGCGGGTGAAATGTTAGAGGAGAGGATCCAGCTTTTCGCAGAATCGCATCCAGAATACACCATAACTATTCGCATAAAAGAGAACAGTGGAGCAGCTTCAATATTTCCTACATTATCGCTTACGTATGAAGCTGCTCCTCATGCTATGCCTTCCCTTGTACTGCTGAATCGGATGGAACTGGAATCAGCCGTAAAAATGGGGATGATCTACCCGCAGACGCAAATAGATTTCACTCAAGATGTTGATTGGTACGATTACGCCAAGTTGTTGAGTTCCGTTAGTAATACTATTTACGGCATACCTCAAGCGGGTGATGCGATGATCCTGGTTTCGAAGAGTGATCCATCTGTATCTTCGGCGGAAGCTGCCGCAGATTCCATCGAGGACCTTGGTTGGGCAGAATTGATCTCTCATTCGGATTCCATCGCCTTTCCAGGAGCAGATCCTCTGGGAATGTTAGCTTTGACCCTGTATCTCTCTGCTGGAGGTCAACTACAGGATCCAGAACTTCAACCAATGATCCAGCCAGAAATATTGAGCCAGGTATATCAAACATTTGAAAAGGGATCCACAATTGGAGTCCTACCTCAATGGGACGCAAGTATTGAGGTGCCCGGTGACGCTTTGGAATACCTTGATCACGAAGAAGCACAACGTGCAATAACCACCGTCTCAGCGTATTATGAAAAGTGGATGGTACCTCAAGAGGATGCAGAACCCCTTC
>JBDKSY010000193.1:0-2071 GCA_039680395.1 Anaerolineaceae bacterium
TATCCAGGCGTGTTCGGAAGACTATGAAGAATTCTTCTCGGACAAAGATCATTCCACGGAATTCCAGTTTTCTTGACCGAGAATTCGCCATTTCAAAGTGTGACCTGGTTCTGGGGATGCGCCTGCATGCGCTTATTGGTGCGGTCAGCCATGATATCCCCATTGTTGGCTTGATCTACGATCCTAAAGTGATGCATTTGATGTCACAGTTGCGGATAAAGAAATATGCTCTTCCTATTAACGAGATCACAGATGACCGATTGTTGAAAATGATCGAGTATGTGTTTGAGCAACGTGAAACGATCGCAGTTGGATTACACCAAAAGCGAGAATTATTAACTGCGAAAGCTGGCAGCACAGCCCGCCTGGCAGCAGTCCTGCTTGCTGCCCCTGCTCACAAGCCCCCAGTGATCACTGAAGAGACATATTACCTTTTGGAGCAAGGGATCCTCTCCTTATCGAATAATTTTGATGAGCTAACTATATCCAATTTGAGCTTAAGGGATTCCATCACTGCAATAAAAAACATGCACGAAGAGTCTGAAAAACGGAACCAGGAAGAGGTTCTAAACCTTGGCGTACAACTGGTTTCTCTCAAGAATACCATTATAGAAAAAGAAAATGAAATAGAAGACCTGAACAACCAGCAGATCATTTTGAGCAACTCCATTGCTGAACTGGAAACCCGTGTAAAGAATCTGACAGAGAGCTTGCATGAAGCCATTACTGCACATCAAGAGCGGGAGAAGGAACTGTTATCTTCGATCCGGGCTCACGTAGATCAAGAGCAAGAACTTTTAAGGCAAAAAGCTACATATCAAAATAGAAGCAAAGAATTACTACAGAAAAATCGCGACCTTGAGACATCTTTAAACGATAGGATCTACCAGCATGAACAGCAACTCTCAGAAATCCAGGCACGGGCTGAAAGCCAAATTAGCGAGCTGAAGGCCTACAGTGAGAACAGGGTTTTTGAGCTACAGAACCAGAACGAGCGAAAATATTCTGCTTTGCAACAGGAATCGAGCAAGCAGATTGATGAATTGAAAAACCAGGTGGATTTTCAAGCCAATGAACTGGGCTCGATCAAAAGCAGTAAAGGATGGAAATTGTTGTGGTCGTTGTGGCAAACCCGGTTATTCTTTGTTCCTCATGGCTCTCGCAGAGAAAAGGCATTAAATAGCGTATGGGCTGGTTTACAAAAGACGAATACCACATTCAGAAATACTTCAAGAGGAATAAGAAACAGACTACGTAAAAAGAACCCAATTCTCTTGTCACGATATGCTTATGCTTTCTTCCTGTACCGCAAAGAACGCAGGAAGAAATTCGCAGTTACGCTTGAAAGACTGCACGTGCCATGCTTTACTGGTCAGGTTTCCATTATCCTGCCTGTTTACAATGGCGCAGCCACGGTCGGGGAAGCTATAGAAAGCATCTTGCAACAAACCTATAAGCAATTTGAATTGATCATTGTGGATGATGGCTCGACTGATGCCACTGGTGCAATTGTTGACTCTTATGCACGAAAGGATTGCCGCATTCGTGTCATTCATCAGGAAAATCAGAAGCTGCCACGATCTCTCAATAATGGTTTCGCATTGGCACATGGTGAGTACCTCACCTGGACAAGTGATGACAACCGTCTGAAACCCGATTTCCTGATAAGAATGGTGGAGTGTCTATCCAGACACCCTGATTGGGATATGGTTTATGCAAATATGGATATTATTGGGGAAGATGGTTACCCTTTGAGAAATTCAAACTGGTATGCAGGTTACCAGGTGCCTTTTGGCAGTGAGCATATTCATTTACCGCGAAATACCCTTGAGCTGAATACCTACCCCAATAATTTCATAGGAGGAGCATTCTTATACCGGGCAAGGGTGAAAAGTGTTCTGGAAGGCTACGACCCCCTGCAATTTACCCGTGAAGATTATGATGCCTGGATGCAGATGAATGCACTGCTGACAGTGAAGCATGTGCCTTTTGATGAGCCTGTCTATGAGTACCGATTTCATGCATCCTCCTTAACGAGCCAGGATGATGACTTAAAAATCACCCAGGATCG
>JBDKSY010000194.1:0-4612 GCA_039680395.1 Anaerolineaceae bacterium
TGATTGGCATCGCCAGGAACCAGGAAAACCTTATCCATCTGAAACGCCCATGCGGATGAAACGGTTGATTTATCGCGCTTTGGCTGAGGATTTGATCTCGCGGTCCAGGGCACAGGAATTGTTAGGCGAGCCATTACAACTAGGGTGGGAGGTGGAGGCACTGCAGCCAAATGACCTTGCCATCTGTTCTGGTAACTGATACGAATATTTGGATTGACCTCGAGAACGGCAAGATATTAGCCGATGTTTTCCGTCTTCCATACCAATTCTTCACCACTGATTTTGCGGTAGAGGAGTATATTCATCCTGGGTGGGCAACGCTTCAAGATTTGGGGTTGCAAACACATGGTCTTGAACCTGAATATGTGCTTGAATTAGTCCAGTTAAGGCAAACCCATCGTCAATTATCAGTTATCGACCTGGCTGCATTATTGCTTGCCAGGGCATTGGATGCAAGTTTGGTGACCGGCGACCGAAGACTTAATGAACTTGCCAAAGCGCAGGGGTTACCGGTTCACGGGGTGTTATGGATATTGGATGAAATGGTGATCCACCATGTTCTTACAGCAAACCAGGCTGCTGTTGCCCTCCGTGAAATGCTCGATCAAGGGGCAAGGCTGCCAGACGGTGAATGTCAAATGCGTTTTGGTCGTTGGTCATTATGACCAGAAAGGATATCTAAATGTGCAATCCAAATATTTCTATTAATTCTTTTTTAAGGTGGGATAATGAGAATCGAATCTGCAATTGAGCACGACAATTGGTTAGAAGTTGTTATTGACGGCAGGCGACTTCGGGTGGGAGAGAAATATACAATCCTTGAGCTCGGTTATGCTGTTTTCCTCATGGATCAGAATGATGAAAAATGGCTGTTAGAAAATGGTGATCGCATTCCAGAAGATCCCAGTGATAGCCGAGCGGAACTAAAATCTGGCCATGGAATTCTGATTACTGCTGATCCAATTTTAGTTGCCCTTGCAATTGAATCCTGGTGGTCAAGAAATGGATTACCCCAACCACAGGGTGTTCAATTACCTATACCCACATTTTTTGAAGCTGTAGATATTGTGCGAAACCGAAAAATCCTGAATGATTTCAACAATAAGTGGGCTGGATTTGTTCCAGGATTAGAATTATTCACCAATAGGAGGCGATTGATGAATTTACCGAAAACGAAGCATAATCCAATAAATGATATCGAATCGAAAACAATTAATTTCAAAGCGGACTTAACAAAAAGATACTGGGACTATCAAAAAAATCAGTTTCCAGATTGGAGGGATAATTTTGAACGACCATTTTCCCAAGATGGCAGACCTCCAGTTTTTCTTGTTCAGAAATCCTGGAGAAATATCATTATTAACCCTAATGCAAGCGAGCAAGAAAAAGTTGCCTTGCTTCAGTTAATTCTAGAAGGTGAGCATCATAAATGGTTTCGCAGTATGAACAGCTCCCAAGCATTAGCCCTTAGTATTTTGGGAAATCTGGCCATACACAACTCCATTGATTGCTTATCTATATTAATGGATGATGAAGGGGATAATCTATTTGGTTCAGCAATAATTACCTCGAATAGCTTTTCAATGGAACACAAAATAAATTATCTTGGAGAGCGCCGTCGAACTAGCCTTGATGGATATATTTCTGGAAATTACCGGGTTGCTATTGAGTGCAAATTTACAGAGACAGAAGTGGGAACTTGTTCACGTCCACGATTGACTCCTGAAGATTCAAATTACGAAAGCGAACTTTGTGATGGGTCTTATTCCCGACAAAGAAGTAGGAATGAACGGTGCTCGTTGACCGAAATTGGAGTGTTATATTGGAAATATATACCAGCACTTTTTAGAATTGAGAATGATGTTGATTTGGATCCTTGTCCGGTAAACAAGAATTACCAATTGATACGGAATATTCTAGCGATAGGCATGAATGAAGATGGATCAGTCTCCGATAAGAATAGCCATGCATTACTGATTTATGACGAAAGAAACCCTGCGTTCATGAAGGGTGGTAACGGTTTCAAATCCTATGCTGAAGTGAGAGCAGCACTCAAACGACCAAACATGCTTCGGAAATGTAGTTGGCAAAGAATAACGCATTGCATTCGCGAAAATAACATACTCCCTTGGTTGACGGATCAGCTTTCTGCTAAATATGGTTTGTAATAATCTTGGTCTTTTGATCAACCACCATCCCTCAGGCTTTGACAGAATCAAACGGCCTTAATTCTTAAGGAATTTTTCCATTTCACAAAAGTTTTCCAGAAAGAGGCCGTTCATTCACCAAAATTCAACCATCGTCCTCCGGGTCGCGAAAAAACTACTACTTGACCCTGTCATAAAAAGTTGCTATCATACGACTAATAACTCGTAACCAAAGATCCTCCAGCCTCTTCAGAAGAGCGTCCCTCAGGCCAGTCTAAAATGCGGAGCCCGAGTGAAAAACGTTCCGAAACCAGGAAAATCTCTCATAACCCGGAGGTCAGTCGTTCGAATCGGCTCCCCGCTACTTAAGAGACTTTAGAGATGATCTCTCTTTTTTTTCTAGGCGGAGGTCAGGGGTTTATCCTGGTGGACAAGACCAAACACAACGATGAAATGTGATTCAACAAATGATAACGCCAGTCCGGATAAATTACGGTTGCATACCTTGGATAATGTTTTCAGCTAACAGTTATTTGAAAAGACTCAATAAGGGTATACCTGGTTATAATTTGGCTAACAGTACTCACTACGCCTTTGCAATGAACGCGCACACCGAGGCGGGTAATTATTTAGCTCAAATTAATGGAATTAGCCTTTACTTGAAAATAATAAGAGACGAATCACCATCTGTACAATTGTTTATGAATCCTCTGCCTGACAATGAAAATTACCGAAAGCGCACTTAAATCTTTATCGTCTCCCGAAAGCTATGCTCGGGGGTATAAGCTGTATCAATCCAATGCAGTATTTGACACTTTCCGGCAGGGTGACCTTTTGATCGGAAAATGCGAAGGCAGCAGTGCGCCGTTTTATCAAATCCATGTTCAATTGGATGAAGGCGGTATTCAGGAGGCATCCTGCACCTGTCCGTATGACTGGGGTGGTTACTGCAAGCATATCATTGCTTTAGTGCTCACCTACATCCATAACCCGGATACTTTTATCGAGCAGAAGAACATCGAAGAGCTGTTGGGGCAACTGGATAAAGGTGATCTGGTTCACCTGATCACCAAAATGGTAGATCAAAGCCCGGATTTATATTCATGGCTGCAAACTGCCATTCCAGCCGTGTCAGCCAAGTCCCAACCTGCCCAACAACGAAATAAGCGTAAAACAGAAGTATCAAAGACGGCATACAAGCGACAAATTCAAAGCATCTTGCGCAGTCTGCAAGGGTATCGCATGTCAGAAGCTTACTGGATGATGGGTGGAATGGTCGACCAGCTGAATCACGTCCGAGACACAGCCTATGATTTTCTGGAAGCCGAGGATGCGCAAGGGGCGTTGGTAATCCTGACCACTCTTCTAACCGAGGTCAGTGGGAGTTTTGAACAGTTTGATGATTCCGACGGCGAGTTGGGTGGCTTTTTTAGTGAATTGGCCTTGCCACTTGTTGAAGCCATTCTGAGCGCCGACCTCAGCAAAACCGAACGCCGGAACCTGTTTAATGAGTTGGAACCTGTGATTAAAGAATTAAGTGCTTACGGGATTGATGATCTGGATGTGATCCTGGCCGCCCTGAATCTTGGTTGGTCGGAGGAAGTATTGGATGACCAGGAAGATTATGATTATGACGAAACCATCCTGACCGAAGCGAAATTAAATATCCTGGAACGTCAGAACCGGGTAGAAGAATATCTTAAGTTATGTCTTGAGGCTGGAGAATACCGGCGCTATATTCTCAAACAGATAGAGGCAGGAGATTTTGAAAAAGCGAAAGAAGTTGCCTGGAAAACCTTGACTCAAGCCAGTGATGCCTTGGTGATCGCCAAAGCGCTGCGAGACGCCGGGCATTTGCCAGATGCGCTGCACCTGGCAGAGAAAGGGCTTGATTTGGATGGCAGCAAACATGCATTAGGCGCCTGGCTGGGACCCATTGAAGAGTCCCAGGGACAGATTGATAAAGCCATCCAAGCTTATCAGGTGGCATTCACCAGTCTACCTTCATTGGAACTGTACAGTATACTCAAGAAATTATCTGGCGCGAATTGGGAAAATTTACGATTGATTCTCATGCAAGTTCTTCAAGTTTCACACCGTACAGATGTGCTTGTCGATGTGTATCTTTCTGAAGAGGAATGGGACAAGGCGATCAGCATCGCCGATAAAGCTGGCGAATGGAATTATTCCCTGATTCAAAAAGTCGTGGATGCTGTTTTCCCCTTTCGACCCGATTGGGTGATCCAGGCCAGCCGAAAACAAGCAGAAGGGTTAATCGCCAAAACCCAGAGTAAATATTATGCCATTGCAGCGAGCTGGCTGGCAAAGATGAAACAAGCTTACCTTGCCTCTGGCAGGAAAGAAGAATGGTCATCATACTTGGACGAGTTGAAAAGCACCTATTCGCGCCGGCCAGCATTACAAGCAGAATTGCGCAAGCTTTAACCCCAGGAATTTGAGAATAG
>JBDKSY010000195.1:0-2160 GCA_039680395.1 Anaerolineaceae bacterium
AATGAATGCCACTGCGATAACCATTCCAGAAGCAGCGGAAAGGAAATTTTGAACAGTCAACCCAAGCATTTGAGAAAGATACGATAAGGTTGATTCACCACCATAATTCTGCCAGTTGGTATTGGTCGCGAAGCTCACCGCAGTGTTAAATGCGGTATCAGAAGGTGTTGCAGGCATTCTCGTTGGGTTTAATGGCAGCAGATTCTGTATTCTCAAGAGAATAAAAAGTAATAAAATGCTAAAAAAGCTGAAAAGAAGGAAAGAAACCGCGTACTCTTTCCAGTTCATCTCATCATCAGGATGAACCCCACTGATGTGATTAACCAGCCGTTCTACTGGCACAACAACAGGTGATAGGAAAGTATGCTCACCCTGGTATACACGCGCCATGTAACTCCCCACAGGTTTGACCAGGAGCAGTAATACGACAATATAAATGAGGATTTGAACCCAACCAGTGATTGTCATTAGAACTTCTCCGGCTTAAGCAAAGCGACAAACAAATAGATCATCAAGAGGAATGCAATTCCTCCTGCAATCCAATACAAAATTGACATAATTAATCCTCTAGCTTTTCTATTCCCTTTATCAGGATGATTGATGCAGCAAAGAAAATGACCAATGAGAGAAATAAAATAAAATCACGCATTCTCTGGAACCTCAATTTCCATGAGATTTATACATACATATGAGTTAAGATGGTGTTAAGAAGTGAGTTCCACGCAAATTAAGTCGAATCTTCTTGCCAAGAATTGACCTATGGTGAGGAAATTCGAAAATATTTATCCAAAGGGAATAAAATAGGGATGGCAAGAAATTCTCTACTAATTCTTCTCCCAGGAATAACGGAGGTGTCTGGTATGCATAATCAATTTGCCATTCCTCATCGGGTCAAACCTGGAATGTGCCCTGTCAATGGGATACGCGATATGGTTCACTGGCGTACGGGTAGAGATTGGTCGAATGAATTCTTGTGGGGGTTGGGGCAGGGAGCAGGATTTGCTTACCTGCGGTTTGATAAAGCTGATCCACCGCGCCAGGTATATACAGGTAATGCAACTCCGCGCCAGCATAAATACCTGGCGGAACTGTTCAACGCAGCCTTCACTGAAGTTGAGAACAGGAGTTTCAAATTTTCTTGGAGCAAGGCACAGGCTGCTTTGGATGCCGGTATGCCACCCATCATTGGACCGCTGGATATGTACTACTTGCCCTACTACACGGATCTGTACCATAGAAGGCATATCCCCATCCATTTTGTGTTGGTGGTTGGCTACGATGATGAGAAAGCCTGCATCCTCGATACAGGCGAAGCGGGTGTGCAAGAAATTCCGCTGGATGAATTGCAGAAGGCCTGGGATGTCAATGTGCCTGGTTTAGGCAGAAGGAACCGACTGGCTATCATGGAAATTCCTTCAGAGTTGCCGGCAACGGAAAAGCTGATACGAAAGGCGATCAGAGATAATTGCCAGATGATGCTCGAACCACCAGTTAGCATGGTGGGCATTCCGGCGATGCGGAAGGTAGCACGCGAGATTGCGCGCTGGCCTGAAGAGCTGGGAGAGGAAACTGCAGACAAATGTTCTCTTCATGCCCTGGAATACCTGAATTCTCCTCCCGACCTGGAGGGCAATCACCTCACAGCCGGACGAGATCTGACCATTGATTATTTGCAGGAAGCTGGCAGCATGGCAGGGTTGGATTTCTTTGATGCTATCAACCTTTTACAAAAATCTATTTCCATCATTCCAGCATTGGCTGACTCCATTCGCAAGAAGGATCTGGAAAAAGCGGGAAAGCTCTTCGATCAAATTGCTGATGTTGAAGAGCAGGCATTTCTTGAACTGAAGAAAAGAATTCAGTAATTGATTTTTGTTCATGAATACAGACCTCTAATTTCTTCTTTCACTTGAAGGTCAATTTTCACTTGTGAGGAAATGGAGAATCTTGTATCATACGGTAGGTTCTCATACTTTGGGAAAGACTTGCAGCTGGTTGCATAACAGAAAATAGTGCTTCAAGTTGGCATTTCACAGATTTCACTGATTGACAGGTCAATATCATGGCTGAACCGAAGAAAGAAGAAAGAACCAGCTCCTTGCTCCGCAGGCTGTTCAACACATCGGATCTTGAAGAATTCATGGCAAACAATGCCGGTGA
>JBDKSY010000196.1:0-7326 GCA_039680395.1 Anaerolineaceae bacterium
AAGGCGATCGTTTTCTTATTCATAACCCACCCTATCCTTTTCCCACAACCCAGATGATGGATGAGTTTAATACAGTGAAGTACACACGTGATCAACATCCCTTTTATGCCCAACAAGGGGATGTTATAGCACTCGAGACTATTCGCTTGTCAGTATCAACGCATCGGGGATGCTATGGGGAATGTTATTTTTGCTCTATTGCGGTCCATGAAGGGCGCACCGTTCGCTGGCGCAGTGAACGATCGATTATCAGCGAAATCGAACAACTGACAAAACACCCGGAGTTCAAGGGATATATTCAAGATATGGGTGGGCCAACAGCCAATATGTACGGGATCGAATGCCAGAAGAAGATCCTCAAAGGTTGTTGTGAAGATAAGCGATGCCTTTATCCAGAAGCATGCCCGGTCCTTAAAATTGACCATAGCAAGCAAATTGCTTTATTACGTGCTGTGCGCAAGATCAAAGGGATCAAGAAGGTATTTATTGCATCCGGCATCCGATATGATATGGTGCTAGACGATAAGAAATCGGGGCAGGAATATCTGGAAGAAATCGTACAGCATCATGTTTCAGGGCAATTGAAGGTCGCCCCTGAACATACCGACCCAAAGATTCTGAACAAGATGGGAAAAACTGGTACTGCTGCCCTGCTTGAATTCAAACGCAAGTTTGATGAAGCCAGTGAAAAAGCTGGGAAAAAGCAATTTTTAACTTACTATTTTATTGCTGCTTACCCTGGTTGTTCTGACCGTGAAATGCAATTGTTACGGCAGTTTACCAGTCAGAAATTGCATATCCATCCAGAGCAGGTACAGGTGTTCACCCCGCTACCTTCCACGTATGCAAGCGTTATGTATTATACGGAACATGATCCATTTACGGGAGAAAGTCTTTTCGTTGAAAAGAACCTCTCCCGTAAATCGCGTCAAAAGCAAATTGTGACCACTAAATGAAATATTTCTAGTTATTTGCTTCCAAAAAGCGGGTAGCTTCAATGGCTGCTGATGCACCCATACCAGCAGAAGTAACTACCTGCCGGAAATGCGGATCAGCGACTTCGCCAGCAGCATATACACCAGCAATATTTGTTTGCATCTGATTGTCAATCACGATAAACCCGTTGGAATCCAACTTTAACTGATTGTTGAATAAGTTCGAATTGGGAGTATGCCCAATGAAAATGAAAACGCCATCGGCGTCTATCTGTCCGATTTCGCCTGTCGCTACATTCCGAGTTTTCACCGCGGTAACTTTCTCATCTCCACTTATTTCTGTAATAACCGTATTCCAGGCAAATTCGATCTTTGGGTTTTCTTTCGCGCGATTCTGAAGGATAGCGCCAGCCCGAAGCGCATCTCGACGGTGGACGATCGTTACCGAAGTGGCGAATCTGGTAAGAAAAATCGCCTCTTCCAACGCGCTATCACCGCCACCTACCACGATCACTTTCTTATTTTTAAAGAACCAACCATCACAGGTAGCACAGTAGGAAACTCCCTTCCCCGTCAACTCTGCTTCGCCGGGAACCTTTAAGCGAACAGAATTTGCGCCAGTGGCAATGATCAATGCCTGGGCGAAATATGTTGTCGCATTATCCGCGGTCACCTTGAATGGTCTCTCTGACAGGTCAACAGCTGTGACCGAGCCATATTCGAATTTTGCTCCAAAACGTTCAGCTTGTTTCTGGAAAAGGTCTCCAATTTCAGAACCACCCACCCCTTCGGGAAAACCCGGATAATTCTCAATCATATGGGTGATGGCAGCCTGACCGCCTAATAACATCCCGGTTAATACGATCGGTTCCAGTTCTGCACGGGCGGCATATAATGCTGCAGCCATGCCAGCAGGTCCAGCTCCTAATATCAATACTTTAACGTTCTTTTCTGTTGTTGCTTTTTGTTTTCTGCTTAAACCAGAAAGATTGAATTCCATATCCAACTCCTGAAATACAAATACTGCTTATTTTGCTGCTGCATCAGTAATCTTCAATGCATCATCTATTTTTGAAAAGCCTTCTGCCAGTTGGTCTGGTGTAATGATCAAAGGTGGAATGAGTAGAATAACATTCCAATGAGTATGTACATATAACCCTTGTTCTTTCAGGCTTTTTGATAGTGCAATCATTTCTGGGCTGCTGCCATTGAATGGAGCCATAGGTTCACGGGTTTTTCGATCGCGCACCAGTTCAATCGCACCAAACAGACCTATCGAACGCACCTCGCCGATGGATAGGTGACGATCAAACAGCTCCGCCATCATTTCTGCCATCACAGTACCGGTGGAAGCTGCCTTCTCTACGATATGATCCTGCTGCATGACCTGAATAACAGCAATCGCAGCAGCAAGTGAAATGGGATGTCCATTATAGGTCAAGCCACTCTGGAAAACTTTATCCTGAAAGAATTGATAGATCTTCTCAGGCACGGCAACCGCACCAAGAGGTGCATACCCAGAGGTCAAGCCCTTTGCCATCGTCATCAGATCAGGGGTCACATCCCAGTTATCAACTGCGAACCATTTTCCGGTGCGTCCAAAGCCACTCATAACCTCATCAGCGATCATCAGAATATTATAGCGGTCACAAATTTCGCGCACTCCCTGTAAATATCCCGCTGGTGGAATGATGATCCCATTTGTGCCAGTGACGGTTTCCAACAATATGGCTGCTATTGTTTGTGGACCTTCATATTTAATGATTTCTTCAAGATGGTTCAGATAATCCTGACTAAAGGTCGCTTCATCCACATCCGGTTGGTTTCGATGAAAAGTAGAGCGATAACGGTAAGGATCAAGGAAATGCACTACGCCCGGCATCACCGTTGGCTCCCACGCCACCCGGCGCGGATCGCCAGTCACTGCTACCGCACCATAGGTCGCGCCATGATATGAGCGATATCGTGAAAGAATTTTATGCCTGCCCGTATACATGCGAGCCAACTTGATGGCATTTTCATTGGCGTCCGACCCGCCCAATGTATAAAGGAAATGATTGAACTTGCCCTGGGTGATTTCTGTTAACAGCTTCCCCAGGTATGCCCTGGGTCGGGTTGCCATGTGGGGACCAGAGGTGGTTAACTCTCTGACCTGTTCGATGATCGCTTCTTCCACACGTGGATCACCATGACCGATATTGACATTCATTACCATCGAGTTGAAATCCAGGTACCGCTTTCCATTCACATCCCAGAAATACACCCCTTCTGCCCTTTTCAGGGGAATGACATCCACCCTGGATTGAGCGCTCCAGGTCCAAAAATTATGATCCATTGAAAGGGGAAGAATTTCATCATCAGGCAGGTTGTACATAATTCCCTCCAGTGTTGGTTATCCTTAAATTATAGTCCTACCTATTTTATTCGCTGATTAATATCACTCTTGCTGGAGAGCCATCGGTATCTTTTAGTTTTAATGGAAGGCATACCAGAGAATATTTTCCTGGCTGTACTTTTCGTAGATCAAGACCCTCAACCACCACCATTTGTGATTTCAACAGAACTTCGTGAGTCGGTTTGCCACGGCTGAATGGAGCAATTGAGAGATAATCAATCCCCACCAGTTTAATACCGAGGTCCACCAGATACTGCGATGCTTCTGGAGATAAGGCAGCAAACCCTTCTTGAAATCCATTTTCGATGTGATCCCAGTATTCTGAATTCCGGGTTTTTAATAACAATCGGGTAGTACCTCGTTCGATCCCTGCTTTTCTCAGA
Organism: Anaerolineaceae bacterium; assembly: GCA_039680395.1. GTDB lineage: Bacteria > Chloroflexota > Anaerolineae > Anaerolineales > Anaerolineaceae > UBA4782. The sequence continues at coordinate 3,714 of JBDKSY010000196.1, forward strand.
TCATCTACTTCAATCGCATCTCCCGGCGCATCCACAAAAACAAGCTGTGCTTTGCCAACCAGAATGTCCAGGTCAAGGGTATCCACTGTATTCCCACCTGGGATGAAGTGATATGGTGCATCCACATGGGTTCCGGTATGCACACCGAGCGCCATTTTCGAAATATTGGCAACAGCTCCTTCCTCCATTTTGGTGAATCTTTCCAGAGCGACCTTTGGGTCACCAGGCCATACCGGAAGAGAAGGGCTGATCGTCAAGGTAATATCGCTAATTTCTCTCATCTTTGTCTCCTTAGTTCATTAAGCTTAACCGAAATGTGTAAGAAATTTATCTGAATTCTATGAGAAGGATCCGATTATTTCTTTGTGTTTTTTACCTGAACTTATGTTTGTCATGGATGATCTGGCTGTATTATACTGTACCCCATCAATAGCAATTCTTTTCCCAATACTTGATAGTTTGTGAGAGACTGCCTGCTTATAATGACTGTAGATAAATTAACTTGATCACACATGGATGAATTCTATGAGAGATGTTGCAGTAATCGGAATCGGACAAACAAAAATTGATGAACATTGGGATCTATCGCTGAAGGAATTGGCAGGTAACGCAATATTTGCTGCACTTGCTGATGCTGAAATACCGCGTGTCGAATCCCTGTTTGTAGGCAACATGATGTCTGGATCTGCGAACAAACAGCAACATTTAGGCAGCTTTATTGCCGACTGGGTAGGAATGCGTTATCAGGAAGGGGTACGGATCGAAGCCGCCTGCAGTTCTGGTGCGGCTGCTTTTCGTTCTGCAATCATGGCAGTTGCCTCTGGTGAAATCTCCTCTGCAATTGCTGTCGGCGTGGAAAAAATGACTGACTCCCCCATTTCTGAAATTACCACCGACCTGGCAACCGCTGCTGATGCTGATTATGAATCAGATATGGGCACCTCTTTTGTTGCCCTGAATGCTTTGATCATGCAGCGATACTTATATGAGTATGGCTGGAAGCATGCTGATTTTGCCAACTTCTCCATCAACGCACACGCGAATGCTGTACATAATCCTTTTGCCCGATTTCACAATACAATCACTGTTGATGATTTTCTCAAAGCCCACGTCGTTGCAGACCCCATCAACATCATGGACGCTTCACCAGTTGGCGACGGAGCTGCTGCTGCCGTGATCATCCCGTTGGAACGGTTGAACGGTTCAAGCAAGATGCGTATTCGGGTTGCCGGCTCTGCAGCTTCCACCGATTCCATTGCGATACATAATAGAAAAGATCCCCTGTGGTTAACCGCTGCTGAAAGTTCATCCAAAGCAGTGTACAACCAATCAGGTTTTTCTCCTGCGGATATTGATATTTTCGAATTGCATGATGCATTTACCATTATGGCCACTTTATCCCTCGAAGCCTGCGGTTTTGCTGAACGTGGGCAAGGTCCCCGGTTGGCCCTGGACAATGAAATTATTCCAACAGGGCGTATTCCCATTGCAACCCGTGGTGGTCTAAAAGCACGCGGCCATCCGGTTGGTGCAACTGGGATGTATCAGATTGTCGAAGTTGTCCAACAGTTGCGCGGAGAAGCAGGAGAGACCCAGGTGCCAGATGCCCGCGTGGGCATGGCACAAAATATTGGTGGAAGTGGCTCTAATATCATTACTCACATCCTGGTGCGCGAATCTTGATCAACAAGCCATACGAATTGGAACAAGCCATCAAGGAATACAGGTCTTACACATTTCACACAAGACCTGGTTCTCGCCTTTCTTCACTGGAAGAAGCTGTTCGATTCTTTAACCAGAGTGGGTTTGTTTTCTTCTGGCCGGTCAAAGGAATAGATCTTCCCAGTCTGTGGGTAGCTACAGCCGGCGATAGACCAGTACCAGATGTACATGATGACCCGGGGCAGATAACCTGGGATTGGAAAGACAGCCTGTTGGGTAAAAAGCGCGTCTATTATTCTAGAACACTACGGCGTAGAAATACTTTCATCTCTCTCGAAATGTTACCCTGTTTCTATGCCTTATCGCCCAATTATGGAGATTGGGAAAATGATTATCTGGATCAGTATTATCAAGGTATGATGACTGCTTCAGCTAAAGCGATCTATGAAGCATTGCTTCGTGAAGGTCCCCTCAATACCCTTGCACTTCGAAAAGCAAGCAACCTTTCCGGTTCTACCGCCAATGGTCTTTTCACCCGGGCATTGGATGATCTCATGGCTGAGTTCAAGGTTTTGCCGGTAGGTGTCAGTGACGCTGGAGCCTGGCATTACAGCCATATTTATGACATCACTGTACGTCATTATCCAGATATCCAGGATCAAAGTCGTGATATTCAAGAAAAACACGCCAGAAATAGTATCGTTACCTGCTATTTCAAGCTGGTAGGTGCAGCAACACTACCCGAAATTCAAAAATTATTTGGCTGGCTGCCCGATATAACAGGCCGCGTTCTACATAACCTGAAAGAAAATGGAACTTTACTACGAATTGAGAATTCCGAACTTAACGGGATTCCCCTTTGGCAATTGAAAGATTTATCAGCTCCATTCTCCTGAATCGCCGTGAGGGCGATATAATAAATTAAATCCCATCCTGTCAGGAGTCAAACATGGAATTCCATATCTCCCGCACAGCACGTGACCGTTATCAATTTGACCAGAATTTGTTTTCCTTCAATGGAAACGCCATCCTGGCTGATTTTCACGCTGCCCGTCTGTTTGCACAAAAAATGAACCAGAAAAAAGATCTGTCTTCTTTTCCTGAACAGGCAGTTAAAGCTGGCCAGATCAATGCAATGGGATTGATGGATGAGATTTTTCATCTCGTTTGCATGCTTTATCGTCAGCAGAGAGAACCTTCTGTTCTTCAGAACGCGTATAAATGGCTTGAAAACGACCTGGGTAATGAAAACCTGGCTCGGCTGCTTCACGAATTCACCTTTCAGTTTCCCCCAACAGATGTTTATCAGGGTAAATTGAGCATTGACCAGTATCTGCAGGGATCGCACGACGACATCCCCAACCGGTATTCCATTCTTGAAGAATTGATGATGCTTTGGATCACCAATAAGAATCCGGCACTCAGTTCATTTAGTGAATTATTTGATGATCAGTCTCTGCAGATGCCAAACCAATATATAAAAGCGATGGATTCACTGCAGCAATTCTTCACCTCGCTCCCCCCTTTTGGCCCAGATGAAAAACCTCTGGTTGAATTGCTACGTGCACCCGCAATTGCTGTACCATATTCCATCACCGGGCAATTAGAGTACATCCGCACCCATTGGGGATCATTGATAGGCAGTTATTTGTACCGGTTGCTTTCTTCTCTCGACCTGATCAAGGAAGAAGAGAAAATTGATTTCATGGCTGCCGGATTTGGTCCTGGACCAGTTTCAATACCGGTTTACGATCGAAGCAAAGTCGAACCGGAATCTGAAAAATTCTCTCCTGATAAAGAATGGATGCCCAGGCTGGTATTGATAGCGAAAAATACTTATGTCTGGCTCGACCAATTATGTAAAAAATATCATCAGACCATCACCCACCTGGATCAGATCCCTGACAGCGAACTGGATGAAATGGCTTCCAGGGGTATGACTGGATTATGG
>JBDKSY010000197.1:0-3212 GCA_039680395.1 Anaerolineaceae bacterium
TTCAATTGTGGAACAGAAGGCACATACTGGTTGGCATCCACCACATCATCCAGAAAACGGGTGGCAAGGATGGCACTATCACGCAGTTTCTCCCAATCTACATGATGGTCTGGAGCAAAATGCTGGGCAAGGTTGATGGAACCCAGGCAGCAGCTTTCATACGGTCCCAACCACTGCTCACCACAGGGGTTGGTCGCTTCGAGCGCATACTGCTCCGATACCGGATTACCGCGATTGGCAGCATCCAGGAATAATAAACCTGGCTCTCCATTATGGTGTGCCTGACGCACGATCAGGTCAAACAATTCACGGGCGCGTACCGTCTTATACACTTTGACAGGTAAACCCACTTCATCCACATGATCCAGGCTGCCATCAAAGCTGCGATACAGTGGGAAGGCAACATCCGGGAAACGCAAATCCCATTCAGCATCTTCTTCTACGGCTTTCATGAAAGCATCGGTAATTCCAACCGAGATGTTGAAATTCGTGATGGCATTCTCATCAGTTTTGCAGGTGATAAACTCTTCGATATCCGGGTGATCAACACGCAGCACTGCCATATTGGCACCGCGGCGAGTGCCACCCTGCGCCACCTCGCCAAAGGCGTGATCATATACTCGTAAAAACCCTACAGGTCCAGTAGCACGTCCAGCTGAAGATTTTACCAGTGTCCCTTTGGGGCGCAGTCGAGAAAAAGCAAATCCATTTCCACCACCAGTTTGCTGGATCAGCGCTGCATCACGCAGGGTCGAGAAGATACCTGTTGATGATTTCCCCATATCATCGCTAATTGGCAAAACAAAACACGCAGCCAATTGACCCAGAGGTGTACCTGCGCCAGTGAATGTTGGTGAATTGGGAAAAAAGTTGATCCCACCCAAAAGATGATAGAACTCTTTCGCCCGCTGCATAATGTCGCATCCCCAGGCTTGCTCTACTTTCGCAACATGATATGCCACCCGCCAAAACATTTCCTCTACAGTTTCACAGGGGTTACCATCATTATCACGGCGAACATAGCGTCTTATTAATACCTGTCGAGCGTTATCTCCCAGATTAACTTCAGGTAATCCCTCTGGAAAAGAGGGGGTGGGTAACAACCCATGTTGATTGGGTTTTGCAGTAACAACCATCGAAATACTCCTTATGCCTCTAATAATTCATCAATCTCGTTCCGTATGGTGTGCAGATCATCCATATTAAGGTAAACAATTGCAAAACGAACATAAGCGATCAGATCAAGTGTCTTGAGACCATCAATGACCATATCTCCTACCAGGCGGGAAGGCACCTCTGCTTTGCTGAGTTGCTGAAGCCGCGATTCAATTTCACCTACCAGGCGATCAATATCAGCAGCTGAAACTGGGCGTTTCGCGCATGCTATTCGAATGCCGTGAAGTAATTTTTCACGGTCAAATTCTTCACGTGTACCATCTTTCTTGATGATCATCGGGGTCGCCAATATCGGACGTTCAATAGTAGAAAACCGCTGCTGACACGATTCGCACTCACGCCGGCGCCGGATACTTCCACGACTGTCTCGTGTGGTATCAATGACTTTTGACTCTTCATGTTGACAAAATGGACAACGCATTTTACCTCTCCAACCTGATTGAATGAACGTCGCTAATTAAGATGTGTGATTTGAAAAGACGACCCCCATATATGGGGGTATGCAATTTATATGCCAGCATATGTGGTTGAGATCATTCTAGCATAAAGGAATTTTGGTTTCAAGTCAAAATAAGTTTTTTAATCTTAAAATATAGAATAAAATTCCTTAAAGAAATCGGGGTTATAATCATGCTCATGTGTACATATATATCCATAAAAAGGCGGGTATTAACCGGGTCGTTGATCATGCTTTTCCTGCTATCTGGATGTGTCAGAAATAGTCCAGTAGAAACCTCCAAACCACTTCCTAACAATACACAAACTTCTGGTCAGATTATTTCCACTGTGACTTCTGAACCTCTGGCAGTGGTGGTCAATGGAGAAGGTATATTGCTGGCTGACTATGACGCAGAGATAAATCGCCTCCAACTTGCCCTGAACGAACTGGGACAAACCATGACTGAGGAAGAGCAAAAGCAGCAGGTTCTGGATATGCTGATAGATACCACCCTGCTGGAACAATCAGCAGTTGCATCGGGACAAACTATTTCAGATGAAGAAATCGGGAAAAAATTAGACGAATTGACTGCTGAAATGGGCGGTACAGAAGCTTTGAAGAATTGGATGAAGATCTATGGATATGACGCTGCTTCATTAAGGCGTACCTTCATACGCTCCGAGTTGGCTGCATGGCAACGTGACCAGATCACTGCATCAATAGGAGATACTGCTGACCAGGTGCATGCCCGCCAGATCAGGGTTGCGGATGAAGCAGCAGCCAATGGATATTACGCTCAACTTCAGGCTGGTATAGATTTTGCAACCTTAGCTGCTGAGGTGGATCCGCTTACGGGTGGAGAGCTTGGGTGGTTTCCCGAAGGTTATCTGTTACAACCCGAATTAAATCAGGTGGTTTTTACCCTCAATTCAGGTGAGTATAGTTCAGTAATCAAGACAAAGATCGGTTATCACATTATTCAAGTTATCGAACGAGACTCACAGCATCCTTTGACCATGGAGACACGTCAATTTTTACAACATAAGGCACTGGAAAACTGGCTCTCAGATCAAAAAGCCAAAGCGACCATTGAAGTTCTGGTGCCATAAGACACTTACAACATATTGAGAGGTAATCATGCCGGTGGTTGAACCAGAACTGTATATCGAAGAAGAAGAGAACCAGAAACCCAAATTTGGGTTTTTCTGGAATTTTCTTTCCATTTTGCTTCTGGTTGGAATCTTAATTTTTGCGGGTATTTTTCTTTTAATCTTCCGCGATCCCTCTTCTATCATCAATCCTTTTCCTCCCCCTACTTTACCCGCTCGGGTCATCATTCCCTCAGCAACAGCCCCAGCTGCCATCCCCCCCACTGACGCTTTTGTAGCTCCTAGCACCACAGAAATTGCTCCTTCTTTGATGGCGACAACAGAAACTGTGCAAACATTGCCCCCCACTGCTGAGCTTCCCATCGTTACCATGCCACCTGCCACAGTGATCGATTCTACCCAGGTTCAAACTACACCCACTAATGGTGTTAATTCGGTCTATCCTTTTGCGTTGCAATCGCAACCTGCAGCAATTCAGGCTGAAGTCC
>JBDKSY010000198.1:0-5127 GCA_039680395.1 Anaerolineaceae bacterium
CCCCAGGAGGTTTCATATTCTGGTCCTTCACCTTCGCTGGCATACTTTGGATTGGTTACCTTGGTTGCACGACCACAGGAGATGACACAGGAGAAGCAACCACGCGGGCGAGTCACATACTTTGCAGTTAGTGTCTCACCACCTGTTTTATCCGCTGTGGGGAAATATCCATCATGGAAATTGTTGGTGGGGAGTGATCCAACACTGTTCAAGATGTTCACCAGGACGTTTGTGCCGTACATACGCAAACCGGTACCACCAACAGGATGTTCTGTGATCTTCTTTCGGGCAGTCATAACTGCCTTCTCAAAAGCTTCTGGATCTGCGATTTTGATGGGTTTCGTTCCAACAACCACTACCGCTTTGAGTAATTTGGAACCCATCACTGCACCAACACCAGAACGACCTGCAGCTCGTCCCATTTCATTCATGATGCTGGCAAACAGCACTTTCTTTTCGCCAGCAGGTCCGATGCAGGCAACCTTGGCATCTTCATCAGTTTCAGCGCGAAGTGCATCTGTGGTATCGGGAACATTCTTGCCCCAAACTGCAGAAGCATCACGAATTTCGACATTATCGTCCTTGATCCACAGATAGACAGGTTTTTTCGCTGCACCTTCGATGATGATCATGTCATAACCAGCGAATTTCACTTCTGGGCCAAAAGAACCACCTGAGTTAGAGCCTGCAATTAAATTCGTCAATGGAGCCTTGCAGACCACATCATAGCGACCCATTGAGGGAGCCATGGAACCAGAAAGTGGTCCTGGTGCAAAGATCAGTTTATTTGCAGGGCTCAAGGGATCTATCTTGATGTCAATTTCATCATAGAGAATCTTACTGGCGAGACCACGAGCGCCAATGAATAATTTGGCATCTTTCAAGTTCGTTGGCTCTTTTTTAATATCACCAGTTGTCAAATTTACACGAAGAGTTACTCCAGTCCAGCCGTTCATTATGCCACCTCCTGGAATGCTTCTTTAAATTTCTTTGCAAAAGCTTTCTTTCGTGAACGTGTAGCAATATCTTCTTCTACATATTCAATAGCTTTTACTGGGCAGGCAGCTACACAGGCTGGATCGTCTTGGCAGGTATCACACTTAATGATCCTGTCAGTGATCGAGTCATAAACTGCATTCCCGAATGGGCAAGCCTGGACGCACATTCGGCAGCGGATGCATTTTGTTGGATCATATTCAACAAGGGGTGAACCAAACACTCGGTGCATTGCACCTGTAGGGCACACGCCTGTGCATGGTGCATCATTGCATTGCTGGCACATCATTGGAACGGAAATTTGCTCCCGTTCCCAGGTGTATACATGAATACGTGAAGCTGCAGGGCGTATTTGTTGCTCTTTTTCAAAGCTACAGGCAATAACGCAATTCTGGCAGCCTGTGCATTTGTCGGGATGAATCATGATAAATTTTGCCATTAACATTCCTCCTTATTAGAAGATGTAATCAATTTTCATCAATAGTTTAGTTTTTCCTGGACAAAAATACACCAAGAAAGAGACCAGTATTTTCCTGTTCAAAGGGATAGATTAAAATAATTCAACCTGTACTTAAGTACAGGTTGAGAAAATAGGTTGCTCACTTTATTCAAATTACTCTGCACACTGAGTCTACGGAGATCATGTGGAAATCAAAAGGAAAATATGATCTTCAAAAAATATGAAACATTGAAAATACCATTTACAGGCATGTGATCCTTTCCAGGGTCAGGTATATCTTTTTTATTTTTCGGATTCCAGCCCAGATAAATCTACCAGATGGTTCGTTAATGCAATCGAAACTGCTTCTGCACGGCTTCGTGCATTCAATTTCGCCAAGATATTTGAAACATGAAATTTAATCGTAGAAATACTGAGAGTCAGTTCTTCGGATAATTCTGTGTTCCCTTTCCCCAGAGCCATCAAAGTCAGAACTTCTTTTTCCCGCGTAGTCAATTCGGCATATGAAGCTGCATATGATGTTTGACTCTTTGCCAGTTCCTGTGCCGCTTCTGGAGAAAAAATTGTATTCCCTGCATGAACACCGCGAATAGCATTTGCTAATTCATTCGCAGTAGCGTTTTTGAAGAGATATCCTGAAACTCCTGCATCAATTGCTTCGCGGATCAAAGTTGGATCAGAAAAACTTGTGAGTGCAATTATTTTAATATGAGGGAATTTCTTGTGGATCTCACAGGTGGCTCGCAAGCCATCCATGGATGGCATGATCAGGTCCATGAGGATCACATCTGGAGCTAATTGTTCTGCCAGAGTCACTGCTTCGAAGCCATTTGCCGCTTCACCTGCCAGGATCAGATCATCAAATGCCAGGAGGAACATTCTTAATCCGCTCCGAACAAGTGGATGGTCATCAACGATCAAAATTTGAATTGGATCAGGAGAGGTCATAACAAATCCTTCTCATTAAATTCCCAAACAAGCTGGACAGTGGTTCCACAATTTACCTGGCTTTCAATCGTTAATAATGCCCCAATCAATTGCGCACGTTCTTTCATTATGCTGAAACCAAGATGACCAGGGCATTCTTCCACTTCTTCGAAACCACAGCCATCATCCACGATCGTTAAGGTAGCTTTTTTACATACTTTATCAGCCAGGCTTTCATCACATGCAAGACTGATCATTATATTGTTGGGCTGAGCGTGTTTCATAATATTATTTAACGCTTCTTGAGCAATTCTATAAAATGTCAGGCAAATATCTGCTGACAGTAATGCCTGACCACTTATCTTTAAAGCTATTGGTTTGCGTAACCTTCCTGATACTGCTTCTGATAATTGTTTAAGCAATACTTCCAATCTGATATTTTCGAGGGCTTGTGGACGAAGCTCAAGAAGTAGTGAACGCATTTCCGCCAGAGCTCCACTGGTAAGAAGCCTGAGCTCATTTAAAGCTTCAATTCCCATTTCTGGGTTTCGCTCTATTATTTTCGGTAAGGTTTCTGCAATTAAACTGGCAGAAAAAAGTCGCTGCGTTACAGAATCATGCAACTCGCGAGATAACCGATTGCGTTCTTCAGTCACAGCATCTTGTTTAATACGGAGACGCAATCTGGTGTTGTCAATCGCCAATGCTGCCTGTATTGCGAAATCATTTACCAGAACAATTTCCTCTTCAGAAAGCTTGTGCAGTTTCACAAAATAAAGGGTCAAAGATCCATAGCTCTCTTCGTGAATGATAATTGGCACTGAAAGCAATGAGCGATAATGTTCTGACATAAATTGTAAAGCTCTTGCGAGATCGGGAGCCAGATTTGAAAATCCGTCCAATTTTTGAGTATCTTGAATGAAGATGGGTTCTTTTAACAGAGCTGCCTGCCCTGTTGCAAGTTTTCCCAGAGGAATATTGGCATACCGAATATACTCGATGGTTAATCCCACAAATGCCTGAGCTGTTAAAAAGCCGTTACTTTGAAGATGATAAATGGCTGCCGCATCCGCATTTAAAAGCGGGCAGGCCTGGTTAACGATGTAGTTTAAGAGATTATCTAATGGCAAGTCTGAATTCAACATCGCAAGTGTACCGCGCAGACTTACCGCAACCAACCGTCTGCGTTCGAGTTCAGCCATTTCTTCAAATGTAAAAATTTGGTGGCTATCTTCCATTGAAACTCATCTCATTCGACTCTACCATTAAAACTATTGATCTCTAGCACCCATTAATTATTACATATTTTTGGGTAATTAACATCATTCCTGCTGTTTGCTGTTGAAAAAAGATATGAAACTTGTTTTTCACTGAAAAGTAGAAAATTACCTGATTGGCTTTCAACTTATCCATCAAAGGATGAAGTGTGTTTTCATCTTGACAAGAAATTGATCACAATTCGGAATTCCCATGATATTTTCCGCAAAGGTGAAGTGTTCATTAATGATAGTTCAAATCAAAATATCTTTTCGACCACACTTATTTATCAGGGCAGGGCAGCGCTGGTGGTCATCAATTTATCCGACCAGCCAATGGATGATTTCACTATCAGCCAACCTGTGAGCAACCTGCCAGAAGGGGATCATCCTCTTGTTCTTCTTTCAGGTACTGAAGGCTCTTCATGGATAAATATCAATTCGTCAGGTGGTTTCACTGATTTTTCTCCCGCAAACCAAATTCCAGCTTATGGCACCATCATTTTTCAAATAGACTGATGCTTTATGCTTTGCAAACAACAATATCGCTAAATCGCTTTACTTTGTGTTATACTATCTCGTCTTAGTTGAATAAAAGTATTTATTTCAGCGAGCCAGGGAATTCCCTGGTTTTATTGTGTATAAAGACCGCTCTTGATCATAATGGTGTAACCGCATTGCGGGGCGAAGGAGCGGGCGCGAAAAAGTTAACATCTTCGCGTAAACAGCAATACCATTTAAGGATCAATTTATGAATTTCGATGTTTTTTCTTTTAACCCGCAGATCAATGCGGGAATTTCCAACGCTGGTTATCATACTCCAACCCCCATTCAATCAAAAACTATTCCCGCCATACTTCGTGGGAGTGATGTATTAGGATTGGCTCAAACCGGTACGGGAAAAACTGCTGCATTTGTGCTACCAATTCTGGAACATCTGATCAAGGGGCCAAGCGGTAAGCTTCGTGCCCTGATCATTTCACCTACCCGAGAACTGGCTGAGCAAACGCATGCTGCCATCACGGTACTAAGCCGTCAGACGAACCTGCGCAGCCTCACCGTTTACGGAGGAGTAGGTGCACAACCGCAGATCAAGGGTTTACGCAACGGTGTGGATATTGTCGTTGCCTGCCCGGGGCGCCTGCTAGATCTCTACGATCAGCATGCCATTAATTTGAAGCAAATTGAAATTCTTGTGCTGGATGAAGCAGATCACATGTTTGATATGGGCTTTTTACCCTCCATCCGCCGGATCATTGGTGCCTTACCTGAAAAACGCCAGACCCTCTTATTTTCAGCCACTATGCCTGATGAAATCCGTAGATTGGCTACTGAAATGCTACATCATCCGGTGACGGTGGAAATTGGTATTACCGAACCAATCCAGACCATCAGCCATGCCATTTATCCGGTCGAACAACTGCAAAAGGTGGAGACACTGCTTCATCTGCTGCATCATAGCGGTAACGGACAGGTACTGGTTTTTAC
>JBDKSY010000199.1:0-2574 GCA_039680395.1 Anaerolineaceae bacterium
TAAGTGCCATCCGGGCCCTTTCTGGAACCCCCAATGTTGATCCATTGACAGACCCCAGGGTATTAACAAAAGCAGTCACAACGGGTATTATGGATGCACCACAATTGAAAAATAATCCGTACGGGCGGGGGATCACCCGTACCAGCATTATTCACGGTGCCTGCGAAGCAGTTGATTATTTTGGCAATTCCCTTTCAGAGATCGAACGAATTCGTTTGCTTGATATATAGGAGGTCCCAATGAACGAACCCCAAAGAATTACCGTTATTGGCGCTGGCCATGGCGGAAAAGCTATGGCAGCTCATCTTGCCTTGCTTGGTCGGGAAGTAACCCTTTTCAACCGAACCTTTGAGCATATACGTATCATCGAAGAACGCGGAGGAATTGACCTGGAAAGTTATGAGGGTGGACCCAGAGGATTTGCTCGCATTAAAAAAGTAACTTCAAATATCGAAGAGGCTTTGAAGGGTGCTGAAATGATCATGGTGGTTGTGCCTTCTTCTGCTCATGCTGATATTGCTAAATTGTGCGCCCCATATCTTGAAGATGGTCAGATAATTGTTCTTCATCCCGGGCGCACTTGCGGTTGTATTGAATTTGACAATGTGTTGCGCAAAAATGACAGCCCTGCAAAGATCATTCTGGCTGAAACAGAAACTTTTATCTATGCCAGCCGGTCAGATGGCCCTGCCCAGGCTCGCATTTTCCGCATCAAAGAGGCAGTACCTCTGGCCGCATTACCTGCCATTCATAATAAAGAAGTGTTAACTGCCATTCGAACGGTGTTTCCTCAGTTCATTGATGGGGTAGATACGCTGCATACCGGGCTGAATAACATGGGAGCGATCTTCCATCCAGCGATCACGATCTTGAATGCGGGACGGATCGAATCTACGCATGGCGATTTTGAATATTACATTGACGGTGTAACCCCATCCATTGCCCGCGTGCTTGAAGCTCTGGATCGTGAACGGGTGACCGTGGCAGCCGCACTGGGTATCAGAGCGCGCACCGCCATGGAATGGTTGACCCTGGCATACAACGTCTCTGGTGAAGACCTGCACGAAGCCATTCATAACCAATCAGGTTACTATGGCATTAAAGCTCCCGCAACCATGAACCATCGTTACATCTTCGAAGATGTACCTATGAGCCTGGTACCAATTGCAGAGTTGGGAAAACGGTATGGTGTTTCAGTGAATGCAATTGATAGCATGATCCGCCTGGGATGCATCATTCATCATACCGATTACTGGCGGAAAGGTCGAACGGTGGATAAATTAGGCATTCAAGGGTTAAGTGTTTCTGAACTCAGCCGCTATGTGAAAGAAGGCTGGGAAACCACGCAAGAATAAATTTTCCAAATTTTTCTTTTCCTCGTTGGGGAGAAGCCGGATGAGGGGCAATTCACTGAATGCTCAGCATCCATATTCGCTTGATTATTTCCTCCTCCATTTCGATTTTCAGAAATGGGGGAGGTGTAGGAGGGGGCAAATGACCGTTCTGAAGGTTCAGCGTTATAAATAGGGAAAAATTACCCCGCCTGGCTACGCCACCCTCCCCATTTTTCATAAAACAAAAACAGGGAGGGATCGGCCTTTCTTTTCTATCCGAAGCATTGGAGTAAAATTACCTTATGCAAGTCATTTTAACTCACGAACAAGCAGATTTTGACGCACTGGCATCTTTGCTGGGTGCGCATATGGTACATCCAAAAGGTATTGCATTATTACCGCACCGCATGAACCGTAATGTGCAGTCATTCCTAAATTTATATGGAAGTGAATTGCCTTTCAAAGATCATCGAGACCTTCCATCTGATCCCATTGACCAGGTCATACTGGTAGACACCCAATCCATGATTACGTTACGCGGGCTCAGGACTGATGCCAGCATCCAGGTCATTGACCATCATGAACCTCGCCAGGAATTTCCAGAGAATTGGACGGTCACCAATCAGCCACTTGGGTCCTGCACGACGTATTTTGTCGAAGTGCTGCGCGACCGTAACGGTGGAATGCAACCGGTGTACGCTACCTTGTTATTGCTGGGTATATATGAAGATACAGGTTCTCTGACCTATAGTTCCACCACCCCGCGCGATGTCAGGGCAGTTGCATATCTGCTTGAACATGGTGCAAACCTGACCATTGTCAGTGAGTTTCTTAACCCTCCCCTTTCTGATGAACAGCGTAAGGTGTACGATCACCTGCTGGCTTCAGCAGATACCCTGGTGATCCATGGTCAAAAGATCATTGTCAGTGTCACTGATGCTGGAGAGATGAGTGACGAAATTTCCAGCATCGCTCATAAGTTACGCGACCTGCTCGATCCTGATGGCCTTTTCATCGTTGTACGCACCCAGGAAGGCATACGGATTGTTGCCCGTTCTTCCACCGATCGAGTAAATGCTGCTGAAGTGGCCGCCCATTTTGGAGGCGGAGGACATACTCGTGCTGCGGCTGCTTTGATCATCCCCGCCAGTTATGAATTGGCAGTAGATAAGAAACAGCCACTCGACCGCGTTTATCACGAATTACTGCGTATCCTGCCCGAACATGTTTCTCCCCCCAT
>JBDKSY010000200.1:0-2540 GCA_039680395.1 Anaerolineaceae bacterium
TGCATGGATTGAAGGTAAGTTGTTGGAAAGCAGGAGAGTCTGGTTCAGCGATCGTGCTGTTGCACGGGGGTGGGGTGGATTCAGCGCTGCTTTCCTGGCGTGAGGCAATCCCTGTGCTGGCGAAGACCCATCGCATTTTTGCGCCTGACCTGCCTGGATATGGGGATACTGCTTTCGAGCCTGGCATGGGAAAGATGGATCAATACCCAATTTTCATGAGCAATTTACTGGATGCTTTAGGTTTGCCAACCACCAGCCTTGTGGGGATATCTCTGGGGGGCGGAATCGCTTTGAAATTCACGCTGGATAATCCAAAACGGGTGGAGAAACTGGTCCTGGCTGACAGTCTGGGGATTGCGGATCGGGTGCCTTTTCATTTTCTCTCCTGGTTGACGGTTAAAACACCCGGGGTTATTCCCTGGTCTTATTCCATCATGCGCAGCAGCAGGGCATCACTTCGCTGGGGGCTGGCATCCATCTTTGGGGATCCCAGCCGGATGACAGAATCTTTACTAGATGAAGTTCAAAAAGTCGTTGAAAGAAAAGATACGGCAAGGGCGTTCTATGAGCTGCAGAAAAGCGAGATTACTCCCACCCGGATACGTGCCTGCTATATGGATCGGCTGGGAGAAATACACCAGCCAACCTTGATCGTGCATGGCAGTAAAGACAGGTTGGTGCTTGTAAAATATGCTATCGAAGCAAGCAAGAAGATTCCCAATGCCCGGCTGGAGATCATCGAAGGCGCGGGTCACTGGCCGATGCGCGAACGCCCCGAAGAATTCAATAAGATTGTAGAAACGTTCTTTTCGTGATTTTGGGGTCTTTCGTAGTGATCTATGTTTTTCGGGTTTAGCTTCGGGGATGCCCTCTTGAGCAAACAGCCCATTCGTATTCCCCCTCCGCTAGACCCCTACAAAATGCCATGTCATTCTGAAGGAGCGCAGCGACTGAAGAATCTCGCACCGAAAAGCCAGAGCAAGACCCTTCGGTCGTTCCTCCCTCAGGGTGACAAGTAAAGTTTGCTGAACCCTACTCAAATACTATCATTACGAGACTTGCGTTTTTTGCAAGTCGTGGCAATCTACTTCTAGAAATCACTTCACTGGGTTCGGGATAACAGGCCATTAAAGGTAATGTTATTTGCGATCCATATATGAAACACAAACGAAGGGATCACCCCTCCCGCCTACGGCACCCTCCCCATTTTTTAAATCAAAAATGGAGAGGGAATCTGACTCCTTCCCCTAAATCCTGGTTTTTTGGATTTGGGGTGGACTTCACCCGAAATAGTAGACACAAAAAATGTCCTGATGAAGTAGACTAAAACTATCAGGAGAAAAACGATGAACGAGAGGAAATATCGAGAATATCCAAAAGAGTTCAAACTGGAAGCACTAAGTCTTCTCCAAAGGTGTGAGAAAAGTGCAGGTGCCATCGAACGCGAACTAGGGATCACACCCGGCTTGCTGCTGAAGTGGCGAGCACGATACAAGATTCTGCAAAATGAAGAACAGGAAGTTCGATTGGGTCCCAGTGATCTTGAAGGGGCAAAGGCCGAGATACGTCGCTTGCAACGGAAGCTGGCAGAAGCCGAGGAGGAAAAAGAGATCCTAAAAAAAGCGGTCAACATTTTCTCCCGGAAAAACGGATGAGGTTTACCTTCATGTCAGCCCATGCGAAAGAATTCTCTGTAAAGGGTATGTGTCGAGTATTGAATGTGGCGCGGAGTGGCTACTATGCCTGGTGTCAACGTCCAACCAGTCAAAGAGAGCAGGCCAATCAAAGACTACTGGAGCAGATCCGGGCAGCCTATAAAACCAGTCGTCAGACCTATGGCAGCCCGCGCATTCATGCCTATTTGCGCCGAATAGGGGTGTTTTGTGGTCGTAATCGGGTTGCCCGACTTATGCATGCCGATCAACTTGTTGGTAGAAAAGCACATCGGCGATGTCCGATAACCACACAGCAACGCATTGGAGCAAGGACAGCTCCTAATCTGCTGGCTCAAGACTTTTCAGCACAAGCTCCCAACCAAAAGTGGGTAACTGACATCACCTTTATAGACACGTCTGAAGGTTGGCTTTATCTGGCCTCGGTTCTGGATTTGTATTCTCGCCGCATAGTAGGCTGGGCAATGGCAGATCGCATGGATGCTCAATTGGTGGATCAGGCTTTGAAAATGGCCTGGCTTACACGCAGACCTGCTTCAGGTTTATTGCACCATTCGGATCGTGGTTGTCAATACACCAGCGACACTTATCAGAATTACCTATCTAGTTTAGGATGCACAATTAGCATGAGTCGAACGGGTAATTGTTATGACAATGCAGCGATGGAGAGCTTCTTTGCCACATTGAAAGTCGAGTGTGCACAATCCAGGTTTACATCACATGCCCAGGCTCGTACTGCGATCTTTGAATTCATAGAGCACTGGTACAATCGCTGCAGGTTGCATTCTTCCCTGGACTATAAAAGCCCTGTGGAATATGAGGTAACATCAGGACATTAATCGTGTCCACTTTTTTCATGCAAGTCCA
>JBDKSY010000201.1:0-4254 GCA_039680395.1 Anaerolineaceae bacterium
CGGCCTTCGCATCCAGGCTTTGGATGATAATCTTACTTCTGGCAAGGGCGGCAAAAATGTGATTTTAACTGACAGCATGCTGAACAGCAATGGATATACCAATGTGCTGGTATTCGCAGATGGCGCTGTCACATTGAAAAATGTGAACGCCAGTTATAGTGTTGCAGGCGGTGGGATCACCTTGGTGAATACGGCATCACTCACACCTCTTCCAGTGATTACCTCCAATATCACCGTCGTAAGAAATGCTGGTGGGTATGGTCTGTATGTAGTATCCAATGGGAACATCACGATTGACAGCATCACTTCATCATTAAATTCAATATCAGGAGTTTATGCTGACAATACAACATCCACAACAGGTGGTATCACTTTCCTCTCTACCTATGGGAGAAACCTTGTTGATCAGAACAGTTATCGAGGCATGGAACTATTCTCAAACAAGAACATCACCATAACAAAACTCACTTCGGCATATAACCTTTATGAAGGTGCTGTCATTGACATGACTGGTGGAACTGGTAATTTATCCCTTAACACTGTTTCGATTTATGCAAATGGGGGATGGGGTATTACAGCAAATCTTTTAGGCTCAATTACCTGGAATGCAAGTGGCTCAGCAGGAAATGGTCGGGATGCTGCCTTGAATGGTGGTGGGGCGAAATTTGATAACCACCTCGGCGTTGGAAAAGCGATCACTCTCTTGAACGTTGATTTCAGCCAAAACGCAGGGAATGATGGGCTGTATATCGAGTCGGCAGGGAGTGTTACCCTGACCAATATTTCTGCGGCAACCAATGCCGGCAGAGGAATTTATATTGATAACCGTTATGGAATAGGTAACGTGAGCATCCTGCGTACTTCACCAGAAGATCGCAACTATGTCAGTTTCAATGAAGGGATTGGTTTAGCGATCTACACCAACAGGAATGTAAACCTGGCAAAGCTATCAGTATCATACAACCAGGATCTGGGCGCCTATATTGATACATGCAATGGCACCCCTTGTGTGGGAACCGGTACCGTAACCATCACTGGTGCAAATAATGCACATTCTGAATTCAGCTACAACGAGGGTCTGTATGGTCTGCAGATCGTTTCAGCAGGTGCAGTCAAACTGGCATTGGTTGAATCCAGTTATAACCAGTTTGATGGCGCATTCGTTACTACGAATAGTACCTTCACCGCGAACGGGTATGTGAACAGGTTTGATTTCAATGGTCAGGATACTATTGCCAGCGGAAATGGGTTGATCGTAGTCGCTCAGGGCACTATTGCGGTATGGAATACACAGGCAAAATACAATGATGGTACGGGGTTGGATCTATCCAATTACCTTACCCTGGGTGATGTAATCGTCAATGCCAGTACATCTGGTTGGGAAAACTGGTTCTCCTTCAACAATGGCACAGGATTACAGGTAAGAAGTGCTGGCAATATTACTCTCGCTAAATCCAGTTTGATCAATAATGGGTTAACTGCAGGCAATGGCGCCAGCCTGGTGAACTGTTATGCCACCACTCCAAAATCCAACACGGTGACTAGCAGTTAATTCAACAGCATTAATCTGGCTGGTATGGCTTACTCTGGTTTGTATGTAATTGCATCGGGTGCCATCACATTGAACAACATCGAAGCCTCAAGCAATGGACTCAATGGCATTCAACTGGATAACCGGGTAGGAACTGATCTGGCAAAACCAGTGACTGTCGCAAACAGCCTCTTCGCTGGTAATATTGGCGACGGTGCCAGCATCTTATCTGATAGAGCTGTGACCATTACGTCCATCCGTTCTACCTTTAGCAATACTGGAGTTGGCATCAAGATTGACAATTCATCTTCTACCGTAGCCAGCCTGGTCACATTCCTGGGCACAAACCTGTTCACATACAACTCTGAAAATGGAGTTGAGATCAAGAGTGCCGGAAACGTATCTATTGCCAACACAACTACTGCTTACAACTCATGGAATGGGTTGCAGATCGACACATTGGGAAGTGTTCTCCTGTCAAAAGATAGAGCAGAGAGAAATGGCACAGATGGAGTGTATATCAAATCTGCCAACAATCAGATCACTCTCAATGGTTTAACCAGTATGCTAAATGGCTTCCTGGGTGACTGGAATGGCCTGCAAATAGACAGTACCACCGCCAAAGTCTACATTTCAAATAGCAATTTCGTAGGCAACAGTGCCTGGGGGATCATGGCAGACGTGATCAATCCCATTTCAGATGTCATTCTGTATAACACCAATACGTATGGAAATGACCTGGGATCCGATTTCCTGGAAGGAAATGTATACGTTTATTAGCAATAGCGATTGACCTGGTAGTAAAAGCTGACCCAAAGTATTTTGGGTCAGCTTTTTATAATGAACGAATTGGTACTGCTCCTTTACCGCAAAGGATACCAAGGTCACAAAGAAAGCTTATTTTTGGTATTTATTGTTTCTATTGTCTTTTATGGTGATCTATCCGTCATTCCTCGGGTTTAGCTTCGGGGATGCCATCTTGAACAAACAACCTTTACGTTTTTCCCCTGCGCTAAACCCCTACGCAAAAACTGTCATTGCGAGACTTGCGGTTTTTGCAAGTCGTGGCAATCTCATGGTTGAAATGGTGCATTACGAACGCACCCTATTACTTTTGTAGCGAACTGTGTTTTTCGGGTTTAGCTTCGGGGAAGCCAACTTGAATTAACAACCTATTCATTTTCCCCCTGCGCCAAACCCCTACAAAATGCTATGTCATTCTGAAGGAGCGCAGCGACTGAAGAATCTCACACCGAAAAGCCAGGGCAAGACCCTTCGGTCGTTCCTCCCTCAGGGTGACAAGTAAAGTTTGCTGAACCCCTACGCAAATACTGTCATTGCGAGACTTGCGGTTTTTGCAAGTCGTGGCAATCTTGAATTTGGAGATGCTGTCTTTAACAACTAAGGTCACAAGTTTTTACTCATTTCCCATTGTGTTCCTGGTGCCCTTCGTGGTGAATGATTTGTCATTATGCGCCCATACGCCAAACCCCTGCTCTGAATAAGTTGTTCAAAACATAGTATTAGAAGCATAAGAATCTCATTAATATTTCTCGATTTGCGGTAGCAAGCATGGAAAAACAGGTATAAAATGAAGTAGAGCCTTACAGCATTTTGGGGCACAAAACTTGATCGTAAGGTGATGCGATGAAACGTATATTTTCTCCCTGGCGGATGAAATACATCGAACAGCCAGCCCAAAATCATAATTGCTTTTTCTGCGAAGCAGTCGCCAATCCGGATGATCCTCAAAACCTTGTGATCTATCACGGTAGCCATGCTTTTGTCATCATCAATCGTTATCCTTATGCCAGCGGGCACATCATGGTCGTTCCAGACGCGCACGTGTCAACTCTCCCCGCGCTGGTTGAAGAAGTGCGGAATGAAATTATCGCTTTACTGGCAAAAGCTGAAGCCGTGCTCGAAGAGGTCTATCATCCTGAAGGGTTCAATATTGGTGCGAACCTGGGCTCTGCTGCTGGTGCAGGTGTGCCCGGGCATTTTCATTTTCATATTGTGCCACGCTGGGTAGGAGATACGAACTTTATGAGTGCTCTGGGTGAAGTGCGTGTACTGCCCGAAGCGCTCGAAGAAACCTATCAGCGGTTGCGCGCTGCCTGGAAATAAGAGAATTATCATTGATCAATCCATCATACCATGATTCACCCGTTCTCTTTGAAGAGCGGGTGTTTTGTATATAAATGCTATGCAAAAAGGAATCTTTCTCACCAATTTAACATATGCACTTTCATTTTCCTTATATGAGCTGAATATTAATTTTGCTATAATAATTTCATCATTCTGGCACGGAGGACGAAATGAAGAAGCGTCACGCCTTGATCTTTTGTGTAGTGGTCTTATTCATTGTTTCACTTGCCTGTAATTTGCCTGGGGGAACTTCAACCGAGGAACCCAAAAAGGATATCAGTAAAACGGAAGCTGCTCTTTCTGCACGCGAGACCGAAGTGGCAGCCAAAGCAACTGAAAATGCCCAGGAGCCTACTCAACCTCCACCGACTGCAGCCCTGGCAGCTACGTACACGCCATACCCAACCTATACTCAACCGGCAGCCGTTGTTCCTACTATTGTGGTACCAGCGACCGTAGAAGCCCCAGTGGATATGGATGAGAAGATCAAAAATGCAAACATCCTGATCTTTGAAGATATCCGCGGATACTACGACTTGCAACCCTGGGTCAGCCAGGCTACAGATTCCATGAGC
>JBDKSY010000202.1:0-12983 GCA_039680395.1 Anaerolineaceae bacterium
TGTGATCCCGGCAAATGTACAGGTCACATCAAGCAGTGAGGATGCTGATATTCGCCTGACCTTATCAAACGCTGAACAAAACAGCATTGCATGGATCTATGCGCTGGTTACTCCATTCCCTTCATTCCTTGAGATCCAATCTTTTGATGAATTGCAGCAAGCCTGGAATGGCACCAACGCAGATGCTCCCATAATATTTGTGACGGAAGAAACCAGGATGGTTCTGGAAAACCTGTTAGGTGCAGCCGATCCGAACCATGTGATGATCGAAGACCAGGGAAATCTGCTGAACGAGGCCTGGGAAAAACGAGACGTGCTGGCAATTGTGCCATTTGAAGAACTGGAACCCAAATGGAGGGTAATTCCACTCAATGGGCAATCGCCAATATCCAACCAATTCGAACTCTCGCAGTACCCTTTGAAAGTGACTTTTGGCTGGGTGATTGATCAGGATGTACAGACTGACCGTTCAGAAGAGCTGGCGGTTGTAGCTCTACCTGCGCTGGCTTCCAATTATGATCCAGGTAAACTAACCGTACTGGTGATGACGGGTGTAACCGCTTTGGTACGTGCTACTGCTGTACGCATGGAACAGAAAGGTATCACTTATCCTGCAGAAAAAATTCGCGATTGGCTGGTACAGGCTGATATTACGCATATCAGCAATGAAGTCTCCTTTGCAGAGAATTGTCCAGATCCGAAAACCGACCCTTACCCTTTGGTTTTTTGCAGCAAACCCGCTTATTTTGACCTGTTAACCTATGTTGGCGCCGATGTGATTGATATGACGGGGAATCACCAGGTGGATTGGGGGAGATCTGCGCTGGAGTATACACTTTCGCTTTATGAGCAAAATGGGATGGCTTATTACGCGTCAGGACGGACGGAAGACCAGGCAAAGGATGCAGTTCTGTTGGAACATAATGGCAATAAGTTTGCCTTCATGGGTTGCAATCCTGCTGGGCCTGCATTTATCTGGGCTGAGGGCGATAAACCGGGTGTGGCAGACTGTGATTACCCGTATATCGAGTCACGCATCAAGGAACTGAAAGCTCAGGGGTATCAGGTGATCTTCACCTATCAATATTTCGAAACTTACCGGCATACTACTGAAGCGTATGAGGAACGAGATTTTCGAAGGATAGCGGATGCTGGTGCAGTGATCGTGAGTGGCAGCCAGGCGCATCATCCCATGATCATGGAATTTTACAACGACAGTTTCATCCATTATGGATTGGGAAATCTGTTTTTTGACCAGATGTGGGTGGATACGGTCACAATTCCACAAGGAACGCGCAAAGAATTCATTGACCGGCATGTATTCTATAATGGTAAATATATTTCGACTGAACTTTTGACTGCTTATCTGGAAGATTATGCACAACCACGTCCAATGACAGAAAAAGGACGGTTGGAATTTTTGAAAACAATATTTGACGCTGCTGGTTGGGGACCATATTAGTCGTTGAGAACACTGATGAAAAAACTGAAAACTTTTCCAATTTATCCATTTCTGATCGCTATTTATTCGGTGCTAGCTCTGTTAGCGTTCAACATCAGTGAGGTGAATGCCGGGGTGGCAGTTCGCCCGTTGATCGTAATGCTGGCAGGCTGCAGCATTCTGTTCATCTTCCTCCGATTGCTATTGAGGAACTGGCAAAAAACAGGATTGGTATCTGGAATCTGGGTTTTCCTCTTTGTGTCTTATGGACATCTTTATCATTATTTTGAAAATTCTTCATTATTGGGTGGAGAGCTTGGACGGCATAGAATATTGCTGCCGATTTTTTTCTTGATCGCAGGAGTAGGCCTGGTATGGGTCTGGCGAAAAAAGGCTGTCAATGGGCAACTGAGCCAGACACTCAATATCCTGGGCATTTTTCTGCTGGTCTATCCATCATTTCAACTGGTAAGCAATGCCATCGCATCGGAAAAAGGGGAAAAAGAAGCTTCTCAATGGACTTTTTCACAGCCGGCTTTACAACCAGTTGAACCGGATAATTTACCAGATGTGTATTACATTGTACTGGATACTTATACCAGTTCAAAAGCACTGGCGAAAGATTTTTCCTTCGATAATTCAGAGTTCGAAGCAAAACTAAAAGAAATGGGTTTCTACGTGGCTGTATGCAGCCAGACTAATTACACTTATACTCAAGGTGCCATCACTGCTACCCTCAACCTGGATTATTTACCCGAATTAACTGAACGACTTGAAACGATCAATGCCGAAGACAATATCTGGGTTCTCTTGAAGCAGAGCCTGGCGCGTAATCAATTGGAAAGGATTGGGTATCAGTCGGTAGCTTTTGAAACCAGTTACGATTGGAGCCGCATGGAGGATGCGGATATCTATCTCGGTCAGGCACAATCTTCATTGGTATGGCAGCAGTTGGATCCATTTGAAAAAATGTGGGTGGATAGTACCGCGCTGCTGGTTTTAAGCGACATGGGGATCGTGACAAGAAAAGAAGATGACAGCATTTTGGATCACCCGATGCGTGATCATATACAGAAGCAATTGTTCGTCTTGAATACCCTGCCAGAAATTGCGAAAAATCCGGATCCCACTTTCACTTTTGCCCATATCCTCATCCCTCATGTACCATATGTGTTTGCGGCTGATGGGACGATATTGACGGATGCAGGCTATTTTGGAACAGATAAGGCTGGACCCATCAATGAGGAATATTTACAAAAAGGGTACACAGGCGAGATTGCTTTTATCAACACCCAGATGGAGTCAATTCTATCGAAAATTCTTGAGCAGTCTGATACCCCTCCCATTATTATCATGATGGGTGATCATGGGGTGCGGGATGAGAACCGGTCGAAGATCCTGTATGTGGTTTATCATCCCGATGGGGCAGAAAATCTGATGTATTCTTCGATTTCTCCTGTGAATACGTTTCGTGTGATCTTTGACCGATATTTTGGAACTTCTTATGGGCTGCTGCCTGATATGACTTATACCGAAGAGGGTGAAGAGATAGCAGTACCGGTGACGTGTGAATAGGGAATCCCCATTTTTATCAAGCAAAAACAAGGAGAGGAATTTAAGGTACCCAGGTTGATCTGTAAGCCGCATTCTGTTAAACAGGAGGGTATCCGTCTATGGACGACTCCTGTAAAGGTGACCATCTCTCTCGGCGTGCTGTTACCAGCACACTCTAGCAGTCTACCCGGAACTTAAGGGAGACGAGCAGCCTCCACATGTTCCTGTTTGACCTTGCTCCTGGCAGGGGTTACCTGGCCGCTGCATTACTGCATGCGCCGGTGGTCTCTTACACCACCATTTCACCCTTACCTGTTCCTTCTCCAACCCTCCTTGCGGAGGGGAAGAGTCAGAGCAGGTGGTATGTTTCTGTGGCCCGATCCGACAGGTTACCCTTTTGGGCGTCCCCGTCCTGGGTGTTACCCGGTGCCATGCTCTACGGAGTGCAGACTTTCCTCGGCACAGTAAAAACTGTGACGCGGTCACCCGACCAACCTGGGCAAACTCATCATACACGGATTAAGATAAACCGTCAATCATAGAAGATTACTATCCGCCTGCTACCGGTGGAATGAAATCCAGGGAATCACCGGAATGCAGGACGGTTTTCCACCCCTGCGGAAGGGTGGGTACTTCTCTGCCATTCAGAAAAACATGCACATGAGCCTGTAGCTCACCAGTTTCGTTCAACCAATGAGGTTTGAGCACCGGTACTTGCTTCACGATCATATGGATTGCCTGCAATACAGTGGCTTCATCGGGCAAGGAGATTTCAAATTGCTTTTGCCCGGCAATTACCTTAAATGTAGCAAAAAGATGTACCATAATGTTCATGGCATTATTAAACCACATCTATTCTCAAATTACGACTTCTCAGCCTGTCTGTTGATATAATCTTGCTATGCCCATTCATTTATTATCCGAAGCAGTTGCTTCCCAAATTGCAGCCGGTGAAGTAGTCGAAAGACCTGCATCAGTGGTGAAAGAATTACTGGAAAACAGCCTGGATGCTGGTGCCACACGCATCTCCATCCAGATCCAGCAGGCGGGAAAGCAATTGATCGAGGTCACTGATAATGGCACAGGGATACCTTTTAGCGAGGTCGAACTGGCAGTCACCCGGCATGCCACCAGCAAGCTGAATACTGCAGCGGATCTATTTGCCATACGAACGCTGGGCTTCCGGGGAGAAGCTTTAGCTTCTATCGCTTCTGTCTCTCGAAGCACATTGACCACACGTACAGAAAATGAAGAAGCTGGTTCACGGTTGGTGGTTGAAGGTGGCGAAGGCGGCAAGTTGGAAAAGATGGGTTTTCCAACTGGAACCAGCCTTCGAGTTGAGAATCTCTTTGCCAATGTACCAGCACGCCTGAAGTTCTTGAAAACCGATGCAACCGAACGGCAGCAAGTTCACGCCCTGGTGACACGTTACGCGCTGGCTTATTCTCAGGTTCAATTTTCCCTGGTGGATGATGGGCGTGTTGTTTTGCAGACCAGTGGTAGTGGAAACCGGCGTGAAGTGTTAGCCAATCTGTATGGCGTCGAAATTGCCCGTCAAATGCTGCAAGTGATCTTCGAAGACGGGGATATTTCCATAGAAGGGTTTACGAGTCCTTTATCGCTCACCCGTTCGAACCGCAAAGAAATGACTTTCTTCGTGAACGGGCGCTGGATACAGGATACTGCGTTGAATGCTGCCATGGTTCAGGCTTATGCGGGTTTGCTCATGGTGGGACGGTTTCCCATCTCGGTTCTGTTCATAAAAGTACCTCCTGAAGATGTAGATGTCAACGTTCATCCAGCTAAAGCTGAAGTACGCTTCCGCAGCAGCGATAAGATATTCGCGGCTGTGCAGCGTGCGGTGCGAAGAGCAGTGATGGCATATTCTCCTATCCCTGAAATCCCTTCACAAAGATTATGGAGTGCTCCAGTTGTTTCCAATACACCGGCTGCTCCTTCCAGAACTCCTGGTCTCGATTGGCAGATGGCAGCAGAAGTAGAAAACTCATCTGATCAAACCGAACCCGCCACTTCAGTGGATGAAACCAATATACCTGCAGGCAATTTTCCAGGTGGATTACCCTTGCTCCGATTGATCGGACAGATCGGAGCTACTTATCTGGTTGCAGAGGGACCGGATGGTTTGTATCTGATAGACCAACATGCGGCTCATGAACGCGTTCTGTTTGAAAAATTAATGAACCAGCGTGGAAGAGAAGTAGTCATGCAGCCTTTACTCCAACCAGTTACCATCCAATTAGCGCCACATCAAGCAGCCATTTTGACAGATTCCCTGGAAACACTGGCGAGATTAGGTTTTGTTGTGGATGAGTTCGGTACGAATACTTTTCGTATTCGAGCCATCCCGGCTCTCTTTTTAAAGAATGATCCCCAGGCGATCTTGAGAGCAGTTGTGGAAGAGATCGAAGAGGATGAAAGTCCCTTGCAGTCTGAAGTTGAAGCCATTATTGCATCTCGGGTATGCAAAAGCGCGGCTGTAAAAGGTGGGACTTTGCTGGCACCTGAAGAGCAATCTACCCTGCTGCGTGACCTCGAAAAATGTCAATCACCGCGAACCTGCCCTCATGGCAGACCCACCATGATCCATCTTTCGGTGGATCTACTGGAAAGGCAGTTTGGCAGGAGAGGCAGCCGCTGATTTATGATTTGAGTGGGATTTGAATCGTAATGATCGTTCCAACCGAGAGCTTGCTTTTCAATTCGATCTGACCTTTGTGTGCCTGGATGATCTGTTTGCATAGAGCCAGACCAAGCCCAGCTCCCGCTCTGACTTTTTCAGCATTGTGTGCACGGTAGAATTTATCGAAAATCGAAGGAAGATCTGTTTCGGGTATGCCATTTCCTGTATCTTGTATACAGATCCATACGATATCCGTTTCTTCCCATGCGCTGATGTACACACTGCCTTTAGGGTGGTTATACTGGATGGCATTCTGGATGAGGTGTGTGAAAACCTGTTCTATACGTTTTCCATCTATTTGAATAGGCGGAAGGGTTTCTGGAATTTCCTGTGTTACCTTTACCATATGCCTGTCGGCAAGGCTTTCTTGTTGATGGATGGCTTTATTCAGAATGGGAACAATATCCATTTTTGTCAATTCAAGCGATGTTCGACCGGATTCCCAGTCTGTAATTTCTTCGAAATTATTCACCACATCATTGATCAGGTTCGCCTGTAGTTGAAAGGAATTGACAAGTTCAAAGCGCTGTTCTTCAGGTAGCTCAGGTTGTTTTAGAAGGTATGCAATCGTATTCAAGGTAGTCAACGGAGAGCGGATATGCTGAATGAATTCAGGAACTGGATCCACAGATATTTCTGGAAAGACAGTTTCAAACGGAGTCTGGTAGCATTTTGCAATCTGAGTCGCCAGGATCAATAAGTTCTCTTCTTCATCTGGTGTGATGGGATTGGGATGGTTGATGAGTTCCACCATGCCGATCGCTTTTTTGCTTATCAGCAATGGGATCGCTGTGATCTTCTTCACCTCTGAAAAGAGACTGCGTTCTATTGTTAAAATCCAGCAAGTATCAGGTGGATCGAGTTTGAGGGAGCGGCGGTTCTTGATGACCTGTTCTGCCATAGGATTTACTGAAATCTCGTTTGGAGTTGAAAATCCTTTTTCTTTCGTCCAGGCTGTTTCCATCTTTGGTGAGCGCGAAGGATCGTCTTGAAGATACACCAGTGATCCAGCAGCGTTCACCAGATTTGCGGCATGAACCGCAAATTGCTGTAACATGGCATGCGGTGATCTGGCAGTTATCACAGAGGTCAGAGATTGTATTAAGCGATAAGAAGAATTTTTTTGAACCAGAGTATTCATGGATTCAACACCAATTCAGTAATTGCTGGCAAAATTTCCACTGTGTCAAATGGCAATAGAACATCAGCACTTTCATCAAGAGGTGTACTGCCGATATTGTTGATGATCAGCCTGGCATGATTTTCTACGGCCAATTGGGGCAATGTACATGCAGGAAATACCTCCAATGATGATCCAATCACAAGTACAACATCCGCTTTTTTGACCAAATCTTCAGCGCCATTCCAGATGTCTTGAGGTAAATACTCTTCATAAAGGACTATGCCAGGTTTGAGAAGCCATCCACAACTTGTACAACGCGGCAATATATCCTGTTGCAAGAATCTATCCAGGAAGGGTGTAATGGGGTACATTGCCTTACAATTCAAACACAAAAGCTGATCCACAGAGCCATGCAATGGAAAAACAGTTTTTGACCCCGCCTTTTGATGGAGCATATCAATATTTTGGGTGATCACTGCCTGGATTTTCCCTGCGGTTTCCAATTGTGCCAGACAGGTGTGAGCCAGGTTGGGTTGAGCAGATGAAATCTGCAACAGCAGGGGTTTCAACCAGGCAAAGAAACGTTCAGGGTGGAACTGGAATGCTGAAAGAGATGCCACCTGCATGGGATCATCTTTTTGCCATAAACCAGTTCTTGCCGATCGGAAATCCGGAATTCCCGAAGGAGTAGAAATACCCGCGCCGGTAAAAGCTACCACGCAATGGGCATTCAGAATGATCTTTGCTGCTTTTCGTACACCCCCGAGAGCAGCGGGAGAAATCATTTTGTAATACGCTCCAACATGAAATCTGCCAATCGTTCGTATTGTTGGGTCAGCAACCCTTCGGGTTGCAATTCAATTAACGGGATGTTTTTCTCCGCAGCCAGTATTGCCACCTCGGGTGCAGGTGGGATCATCTGAGTAACTTTAATTTTCAAGGCTTCTTGAAGTTGCGTTATGCTGAGCTGCATATCAGCCCTAATGCGGTTGATGATAACAATGTTCAGTAGTTTGGATTTACCAAACCCATACCTGGCGAGGTTTTCCGTCAAGATTTTCGTATGTTCCAGGCAGGAAGGGAAAGGTTCGATCACAAGCAGCAATTCATCACAGTAATTCAGCAGGCGTTCGATATTTGGCAGTGTTGGCACACCAAAATCTACCAGAACAAGCTCCCCAATTTGTGGTAATTGCTGAATGATCATCTCCATTTTGGAAACTTCGGTAACCAGATTTCCATCTGACAAATTGTTACCCGCCAACAGCAGCCGGGGGCCATAAGTGGTTTTTACCAGTTGCTTTTCTATGGAATCACGATTGATATCATGAGTCTTCATATTCAAAAGATTATTCAATCCATTAGGTTCCATAAAACCCAGGTCTATACCCCATGACCCATTCCCAGGATGGGTTTCAGCAGCCACGATATTGATCTTAGTTTTTCTGGCAATGCAAATCGCAAGGTTAAGGGTTAAGGAAGATACACCAAGACCGCCTTTGCTTCCAAGGATTCCAACCATTTTCCCTTTCTCAAAAGCTGGGATTGGTGAGAGCGGGCGGGGAGCGCGTCTTGCAAGAAGAGCTTTAATATGCGCGATCAATTCAGCCGGGTGAACTGGTTTGGTCAAATAATCATCTGCACCTGCGTCGTATCCTGCTACTTTATCATCCAATTGGCTCTTCGCCGTGAACATTAGCACCGGGGTATTTTCGGTAAGCGGGTCTGCCCGTAAAAGTTGGCATACCTGATAGCCATCCATACTGGGCATCATAATATCCAGAATGATCAGATCTGGCAGTTCGCTTTTAGCCTGGAGTAATGCCTGTTCGCCATTATTGGCAGCAATTATGCTATACCCCTGGCGCTGAAGCATCAGCCCAACCATCCTTAATGTTTCAAAATCGTCGTCTACAATTAGAATTCGTTCGCCCATTTGTTTCACCCGGTCTCACTTTTTTTGAGAAATCTGTTTGTACCTGTTCTCTCAGGCTTAATATGATTAAAGTATAATCAAATTCATGGATTCACGCTCAATTATTCGCACTCTCCAGGACGAATGTTGCATCAACTGTACCAACCCGATTGTCGTGGGCGTATCTGGTGGTCCAGACAGCCTTTCTCTGGCACATTTATTGATCACAAGCAATATCCCAATTATTGTCGCGCATCTTGATCATCAACTGCGAGAGGAATCTGGCGAGGATGCTGCATTCGTAAAAGCATTTGCTGCATCATGGAATACGACCTTTATCGAAAAAAAAGCAGATGTATTTGGGCTTGTGTTGGAAAAGAAGTTATCCATCGAAGAAGCTGCAAGAATTATGCGTTACCAGTTTCTCTTCGATGTGGCAAGGCAATACCACGCGCAGGCAGTGGTTACCGCTCATACTGCTGATGATCAAGTGGAGACCATGCTGATGCACCTTCTGCGAGGGTCAGGATTGAATGGGCTCAAAGGAATGAAGTTGTTGCAATTCCTGCCAGAATGGGATACAGATATTCCTCTGGTACACCCGCTGTTACACACCTGGCGGTCTGAAATAATGGAATATTGCGAAGCTAATGACCTTCATCCTATCCTTGATAAAAGCAATCTGGAGAACACCTATTTCCGGAACCGGCTACGTAACGAGCTCATTCCATATTTGCAAACATACAATCCCAATATAAAGAATGTCTTGTTGCGAAGCACAATAACGCTGGCTCATGATCATGACCTGCTGCAAGATATTGTAGAAAAAGCATGGAAGAGCTTATCTCCGGAACTGGCTGAAGGGCTGGTCGTGTTCTCGCAGGTGCAGTTCCTCTCGATGCAACCAGGGGTACAAAGCAATCTATTCCGCCGGATGATCGCACATCTTATCCCTCAAGCTCGTGATTTTTCGTTTGATAACATTCAGCGCGGGTTATTCTTTGTCAGGCAGCCCACGCAAACCAACCAACTGGAACTGGAACAGGGTATTGTGATACGAAAAATAGGGGATGCTATCTTGCTTACCAATGACCTGGATTCAGTCAATTCTTTTTTTACTGACAGGTATCAAATGGATCAAACGGAAATGTGCTTTTCTGCGCCAGGCAGCGTGCCATTGGAAAACGGGAAGTATATCCACGCTGAGCTGATGTCAGTGGATAAGGCCAGAGAGCACCCGGCATGGGATCAACGCGGACATGCGTTTCTGGATGAAGAACAAACAGGAAGGGCTTTCACAGTGCGCACAGGAATGCCTGGCGATCGCTTTAAGCCGTTAGGCATGAATGGAAAAGGTATTAAAATATCCAATTTTTGGACGAATATCAAACTACCGCGCGAAGCCAGAACCAGATGGCCGTTGGTTTGTGTCAGTAATGAAATTGTCTGGATCCCTGGATTCCGTACCTGCCATCAGGCACGGGTAACAGAAAATACATCAGATGTTGTTCATTTATGGGTGGAATAAAAACAGTCGAAGAAATGATCATTCATTTCTTCGACTGTCTGTATGCTTTTGAGAAATGATATTATTTCTCTGCCAGTTGGCGTAACTTCATGCTGATCTCGCGGTATTGAATTTTTGAAACACCAAGTTTTTGCCGTATTTTTTCCGGTTCGATCCCATCCTTCCAATCGTTCACTGCACAGGTCCAACGACACATATCAAAAGAAAGGTGCTTGGAGATACCAGCTTTCTGGCCGATCTCTTCAAGCAAGTATTCCAATCTGCGGGGTGACCAGGGAAAAACCTGATCAGAGGGATGATATTGCGACATATATTCATTGTAAACAGCGACCCAATCCCCGGGGAGCGAAATTTTTCTTTCTTTATACCGGTTGCGCGGGGAGGCATAACGCACAAAAAGAATTGCTCCATTGGGGGAATCCAGTTCAACATGATTGATATGGATCCCCAGGCACTCTCCCTTTTTGATCCCTGTTGCCAGCAGCAGTGTAAGCAGTGCATAAGGTCGCGCATCCGGGCTGGAGGCACTACGGAATAAATCGGCTGCTTCGAGCACTTTTTCCTGTTCTTCCTGAGTCAGAATTTGGGGCAAGGGACTGATAACTGTTCGCTGGAGGATCTTTTCTGCTGGGTCAGTGGTGATAACACCATTCTTGTGCAGCCACCGGAAGAAAGATTTAATGGAGGTGATACGCCGCGCCAGGCTTTTCGCAGAGCAAGGGACACCACGTTCTTTCTGCATCCAATCCAGGAAATGGTTCAGGTCCAGTGTCGAAATCTGGCCTACAGTTTTATCGGGGGGGAGAAAGGATGCCAATAAATGCATATCTCCGCCGAAGGATTTAATGGTGAAATTTGACCGTCCTTGATCGTTTAAGAAATACTGCCAGGCAGAAATCGCTGGTTTCAGCGGTGATGTATGGGTAATATGAACCTCAGAAGGTATTTGGTTACTCATATTTTGACCTCCGGACAACTCGAATCTTCGTGTAGCTTATTTCAGTCTACATGACAAGTTAAATTATGTCAAATCGCATGAAAGATCATGGGGTAAGTGCCTGTTGCAGGATGGGATAAATGGCTTCCTGATTGGGCAGCAGCACCATAGCACCGCCTTCAGCAATATAATTCCATACTTCATTCTGCCCAATGGAATACTGCCGGATATGCCCATTTTTTGCCAGTTTCGGTGCAAGCTGCACATATGGAAGCATATCATCGAGGCTTAAATCTGTTTGAACGTTATCCGAAAGGATATCGTATAACTCTGGTACCCGGCTGAGCCCATTGATACTGAGAATGCGATCAAACAATGCCAGCAATACCTCCTGCTGGCGGCGGTTGCGATCAAAGTCATTGGTGGATTTTCGCGAACGTACGTACCATAATGCGGTCTGCCCATCCATGGGAAAAACTCCCGGTTGGATGATACAGTAATCTCCATAAGCAATAGGCAGGTTACAAAAATCAACCAGTTCTTTCTTTACATTTACATCAATCCCATCCAGGGCATCCACAATCTCAACAAAACTATTGAAGTTCGTCATGATGTAATGCGATGGACGTACACCAAAGTTATATTCAAGGGTATCAGCAAGTGCGGTGAAACCACCCATATTCATTGCAGTATTAATTCTGTTCATCCCGTAATAGGGGATATAAACATAGAGATCACGGGGGAAAGAAACAACACTGGCGGTGCCCTGCTCAGGGTTTAAGATTACCAGCAGGATGACATCCGTCCGGAAGCCACCCCCAGGTCTTTCATCGGAACCCAGGACAAGGAACATTTCCTGGTTATCCGGCATATTCAGATCAAAATACCAGGGTGTGGGAGTGAATGGTAATGGAGTCTCGGTGGGAGTCGGGCTGGGAGTAATGGTAAAAGTAGGTGTGATGGATGGAGTAATGGTTGGCAAAGGTGTATGGGTGGCAGTAGGAGGAGCAGGTTGAAAAGGTGTCAGGCTGGCTGTTGGTTCAGGGGTGCTCATGTTGAATACAGAAACTGCCGCGGGAAGACTGATAGATGTGCCAGGGACGGAACACCCTGCCAGCAAAATAATGATAAAAAAGAAGATCAACACCTGTTTCCAGCGTTTTTGCATCATTTATCCACCGGAAGTAGGAATTGGAATGGGTATCACGGTTGGAATTCCTCCTGAAGAAGTGGGGACAGGAGCAGTTGGCTGGTGAGGAAGATATAAAGTTTTCCCAACTTCCAACAAAGTTGATGTTCCCATGCAATTTGCTTGTTGAATTTCCTGTATGCTCACTCCAACTGAAGCAGCAAGTGCGTACAGAGTATCACCTGGCTGAACAGTGTACACGATCCAGCCATCAGGTTGGCTGCAAGGTTCAGGTACGATTTCTTCGGTAGAAGCAGGTTTTGGTGGAATGGGTGGCAGGTAAAGGATCATTCCAGGAGCAATCTGATCCGAAATCAAGCAATTACCCTGTTGTATCACTTCGATAGTAGACTTTCGGCTTTTTGCCAGATCAGACAGGGTATCTCCCTGCTTGATGGTATATGCCTTCCATCCTGTTGGAATGGGGCAGGAGGTGGGCGTGAAAGTGATGGTCGGTGTGAAGGTTTGCGTGATGGTTGCTGTTTCTGTCTGGGTGGGAAGTACTGTGTTGGTAATTGTTATTGTGCTGGTCATAGGGGACACTTCTATTGCAACCTGCACTTTTGTGGCTTCAGGTGTACTGGAAGGCGTGGAT
>JBDKSY010000203.1:0-2402 GCA_039680395.1 Anaerolineaceae bacterium
CTGGTCACTTTGTCAATCTGGATGGTCACGTACAGGAAGCAGTGGCTTCTTTGAAAATGCCAGAACAAGTGAAGCATAGCAGCGAAGCAGTCAAAGCAATTGCTGATAAACTTGGAATTAAGGTAAATGGTGATGGGTGGAAGAAAGAGTTAACCGCTCACCCGACCATTACGGAAATCGTGACAGCGTAATCGGTTGTTACCGGTAGAACACGTAGATATACAGGAGATACTATGGCAAAACCTAAAATTTCTTCCGATTGGATGGGCGGATGTGCAGGATGTCACATGTCTTTCTTAGACATTGACGAGCGCATTATCAAGTTAATTGAGCTTGCTGATCTAAGAGCAACCCCCATTACGGATTTAAAACAACCTGATGAAAGTGGTGTTGATGTTGGTATTCTTGAAGGCAGTATAACAAATACTGCAAACGAAGAAGTTGCTCTTCGAATGCGCGAACGCTGCAAGATACTTGTTGCTCTTGGCGATTGTGCAGTCTTCGGTGGTGTACCCGCTATGCGTAATTTCTTCACTATTGATGAAACGCTAAAACGTGGCTATATTGAAACCGAATCCACCGACGCAGAAGGGAAGATCCCCGATGATCCCGAACTCTGCACTCAAACAAAGGTTCGTTCTTTGAATGAGGTCGTACCTGTGGATGTATTTGTACCAGGATGTCCACCGGATCCGGATGTAATTTTCTATGTCTTGAGTGAGTTGGCTCAAGGTCGTGTGCCCGACCTTAAGGGCGATAAGATTAACTGGCATTAGGAGAAAACTATGGTAACGCAAAAAATAACAATTGAGCCAGTCACCCGTATTGAAGGTCATGCAAAAGTAACCGTGCATTTAAAACCAGATGGAAAAGTCGAACATGCATATATGCATGTTAACGAATTCCGCGGTTTTGAAAAATTCTGCGAAGGCCGTATGGTCTTTGAAATGCCCTACATCACCCCCCGCATTTGTGGCATTTGCCCGGTCAGTCACCATCTGGCTGCTGCCAAAGCAGGAGATGAAGTTCTTGGCTGCCCACCACCTAAACCAGCCGCAATGCTGCGTGAATTAATGCATATGGGGCAGATAACACAAAGCCACGGCATGCATTTCTTTGAACTTGCTGGTCCAGATTTACTTCTCGGTTTTGATGCTGATCCAGCCATTCGCAATGTGGTCGGTCTTATCAATGTCAATCCAGATCTGGCAGTAAAAGCAGTCAAACTGCGCCAGTTTGGCCAGGATATCATCAAGATACTTGGTGGTAGAAAAATTCATCCCGATTTTGCAGTTCCGGGTGGTGTGAATAATGCGCTCAGCATGAAAGACCGCGATGCCATTCTTGCGCGGGTAGATGAGAATATCGCTACAGCACAACTTGGCATTCAGATCATCAAAGACTGGGCTGCGAAAAATACCGAAGATATCAATAAATTTGCCGTCTTCAAAACCGGTTATTTTGGACTTGTTACACCAAAAAATGGTCTCGAATTGTATGACGGCAATATCCGCCTGATTGGTGCCGATGGAAAACAGCTTGAACATTTCGACGGCCGAAATTACCTCGATGTCATTGCAGAGCACGTTGAAAGCTGGTCATACCTCAAATTCCCCTATTACAAGAAGATGGGATGGCCAGGTGGTGTTTATCGAGTGGGGCCTCTGGGCCGCTTGAATGCTGCAGATGCAATCGAAACACCGCTTGCTGGTGAAGAAATGAAATTCTGGAAATCGATCAATAATGGTCTCCCAGTCGAAAATACCTTGTATTATCACCTGGCACGCATGATCGAATGCCTGTTCGCCCTCGAGAGGATTCGTATTCTTTGTGAAGATCCTGACATTCTCTCTACCGAGATTATTAATACCCATCAGGAAAACAAAGGTGAAGGTGTTGGCGTTATTGAAGCCCCACGTGGAACATTGTTCCATCATTATTGGGCAAATTCAAACGGTCAATTGGAAAAGGTCAACCTCATCGTTGCAACTGGTCACAATAACTGGGCTATGAGCAATGCTGTAGATAGTGTTGCCAAAACCTATATTGATGGCCCTGTAACTGAAGGTATGCTCAATCGAATTGAAGCAGCCATTCGTGCTTATGACCCATGCCTTTCCTGCTCTACACATGCAGTTGGCCAAATGCCCATCGAAGTAGAAGTATTCGACGCTTCAGGTGAGCTGGTTCAAACTGTAAAACGCATTAACTAGAGAATTACGTGCACAAGCATGCAGGGGTTTTGACTCTTCTGGATCAAAACCCCTGCATTCATAGATATTCATTATGACAAAAATTTTGATCATTGGTTATGGAAATCCTGATAGAGAAGACGATGGTGTAGCCTGGCACATTCTCCGTCTTATCGCATGCCACTACGGCATTCAGTCACCCCAAAATTA
>JBDKSY010000204.1:0-2810 GCA_039680395.1 Anaerolineaceae bacterium
AGCAGCCATTCGGATGAACATCTCTGCATCTGATCTTATCAGTTCCATGGATACTGTCTCTGCGGTGGTCGAAGAGAACACAGCAGCAACCGAAGAGATGAGCTCCGGTGCCAAAGAAGTTACCCGCGCCATCGAAAATATTGCCTCGGTGTCAGAAGAAAACTCCGCCTCTGTTGAAGAAGTCTCCGCATCCGCGGAAGAAATGTCAGCCCAGGTCGAAGAAGTGACAGCATCGGCACAGTCGTTGGCTGAGATGGCTAGTACACTCGAACAGATAATGAGCCATTTCAAACTCCCAACCGAAATGACCACAAATCGGAAATAAGCTTCATGTACTAAAAAGGAGGGCGGAATGATCCGCTCTCCTTTTTGGCAGCTTGGCCTTGTCATTTCAGTTGTAGGGAAACGTATAATTGTAAACAATTTCAAAGACTGTCTTCGAAAGATCAATTCTTCTATTCTAGTTTCAATCTTTGCCCATTCCGTACCCGCGCAATAATCTTTTCATCCACCCCTGCAATTTCAGCAAATTCGGGCCACCGGTTGACAGTATAAAGAACTCTCTCAATCATATCTGTGGCTTTTTTAGGTTTTATTCCACCAACCTGAGCCAAAGCGATCAAGTCATCACGGGTGAACTGGTCTCGTTTCCCATTCAAGATCATTTGATGTTTCCCGGTCCATTCACCCTGTGGAGAATAGGCATAGGTAACATCAAATGCAGGAGACAAAATCCATTCCCCTTCGGGTGTCATTAAGAACGCGATATTCTTGACATGGTCATCCTGATTCCTCCCCACCACATTAAACATTGCGCGAAGAACCTGCTGTTCCAAATCCTTGCTAGAAAGCTGCATGCGTTTCATCACATTGAGTGCTTGTTCATAAGAATAGATACCAGCCTGGTTATAATCTATATGAGCAATTGCACATAATGACTGCATATGTAACTTCTTGCCTTCATCTGTCCTATCAAAGCGTTTGGTCATAAAATGGCTACGCCCACCCTCATGATGAAGCCGGCATGGGGCCATGCTAATTCCAGCTTCTCCTGCCATTAAGGAATATGCATATTCGATTTTCCCATAACCTTGAGGATCGGTAAGTTCTTTATCCCGATTGCTGCTGATCCCATCAAATTTCATGATCCAGTACTCAAAACCAAGTGAGGAGGGGATCTGCCCGGAGCGAAATTCATTGGTTTTCGGATTCCAGGCAAGAATGGCTTTTGCTCTTGCCCCGCCCGCAGAAGTACCTACACGCAGGATATTTTCTATCGCTTCATGATCATCTTTCCCATTGAATATTCCATTAAGTTCAGTTCGTTGATCAAGTATCCGGTTGGATAAGTCAACCAGATCAGCTACTTCTATTGCATTTGTGCCGGAATATGGTGCGAGCAGGGCTGGTTCGAATTCAAGGCCTCCCATTCCCCGGTTTCCTACATAACAAAGCCTTTCGACCGAATTGAAACTCTCAATACTTCGCCCATGAGAAGCCAGCCATGCATCAATGATCGCATTTCCAAATTTATCAGGTAGAGAATCTGATAGCAAACCCGGTAACCCTCGAAAAGTGATGGGAGGTAATGCAGGAAATTCATATGGGATACCCGATAAAGGCATCATGAGCGGCGATAACTGAATACCACTTGGAAGAAAATCAGAGGCATATTGGAAAACACCAACTCCTCTGCTGTCATCCCATGTTACAGCCCCGATCAGATTACCCCATAGAATTACCCTGGCGGTAGTGCTCATTCTTTCCCTTGTTTTTCATCATTCCAGGTCCATTTCTTCGCTGGTATTGTTTGTTTTGGCCTGGCTCTTCTGCGTTCTGTACCGCTTGTGCCAATCCGCTCCATAGGACGGATTGAAGGGTCAGGCAAAAGGGTTTCAAGGTTACCCTGAATTCTTAACGCAATTAATACACGGATCAATGTATCAAAGGATACTCCCTTGCCTTCTTCCAGACGTGCTATCGTTCTTTCAGATACCCCTGCCTCTTTTGCCAGATTTTCACGAGTTATGTTTCGTGATAAACGGATCGCTTCGATCCTCCTACAAATGGCATTTTCGATTTGCTCGCTTGTGGCAATCGTAAAATCGGTTTTAAATGCCATACTGTTTACTCCCGTAAAGAAAACTTGATCCTGAATGAATTATATCGCATTAATATATATTATGCAATATATTACATATTATATCATAATTAAGAGTTTATTATGTAATCTATTGCATAATACTAATGCTTTTATATTGGAACAAATTAAGCCCTGATACGGAGAAAAAGCAACCCTTTCAGTATTTTTTCCTGGCTCCTTTAGCCCACCTTTATCACCACCGCTTCATTTCCCACCAGCCGGAGGGCGTTGCCCCTCACCTTTTCAACCTCATCGCGTTTGGTCGAAAGCAGCAGTTTCCATTCTTTCCCAATCAAATTACTTCCTAAAAATAATTTTATGGGTCTTTTTCCAAAATTGATCGCCACAAGGATCATCTCCTCAGGCGTCTGACGCAGGTAAGCCATTAGAGCATGTGGCTCGAAGGTCAACGGCTGGTACAAACCCTGCTGAAGTGCTGGGTACTGTTTTCTCAACTGGATCAATTCTTTATAAACATTCAACAGTGAATCCGGATCGCTCTTCTGGGCTTCTACATTTCTGTCAGTATAGTTTGGATGCACCGGCATCCAGGGTTCACCTGAGCTGAAACCAGCCTGTAATGTGGCATCCCATTGCATCGGGTTGCGGCATGCATCGCGGGTTGGGAAGAATGGGTAATACTTTTTGCCAGGTGGATCCTGTATCT
>JBDKSY010000205.1:0-2644 GCA_039680395.1 Anaerolineaceae bacterium
ACCAAGATCGGGGGAGGGAGCAATCTACACAACCTGGATATGTTCTGGATCACGCTGGTATTGGCAGCGGGGTGGGCGCTCCGTAATTTACTGAGAGAAGGATTTACCTTCCAGGGAAAACCCTGGCTGGTACCAGCAATATTCTGTCTGGCATTGATCTCTCCTGCTACATACCTGGCGCCATATGGCGAACCGCTGGTGCTGCCTGAAAAGGAACTGGTTGATGAATCCTTACAGGTGATCCAAAAACGGATTGCAGCAGTGGATCCTTCAAAAGAAGTCCTCTTTATTGATCAGCGCCAATTGTTAACCTTTGGGTATATTAAGAACGTACCTCTTATCTCGGATTACGAAAAAAAATACTTGATGGATCAGGCAATGGCAGACAATGCCAGTTATTTCAAGGGTTTTATTGACGACCTGGCAAACCAACGTTTTGCTCTGATCGTTACTGAACCAATCCATGAAATCTATTTCACTGACAGCGAGCGTACTTTTGCTCAAGAGAATAATTCCTGGGTGAAATGGGTTTCTGCTCCTCTATTATGCTATTATCGTGAGGCTGAGCTGCTGCCCTGGGTGGGCGTTCAGATTTTAGTGCCTCGTACCCCGGAAGAAATGCCTGATACCTGTTATTTGCCATGAGGTGTTCATGAGTTCAATTTCCTATCTTATACCCCGGCTCATCCGCCATTTCTTGCCCGAATCTGTGGTGCGGTTTCTTCTCTTACATGGATGGATCATCCGTCCAGGGATGGAAACCAGCAACCCGGCTGGGGCAGTGGAAAGATACCAGCAGGTTCTGCGTGAGCATGGAATTGAACTCTCTGGGAAACGAATACTGGTTTTAGGGTATGGTGGCAGGTTTGAAATTGGGTGTGCCCTGATCCGGGCTGGTGCCAGCCATGTGGTTCTATGTGAATATAAGGTGAAGCCAGACCATGCCTATAATAAATCATTGCTTGAAAAATACCCTGATGTTTTGAAGCTGGTGAACGAAAAAGTGGAAGTGAATCCAGATCTGGTAACATTGGTGGAAGGGGATATTCGCCAGGTCGCAAACGAGCATGTTCTACAGCCAGCGGATATTGTGTTGAGTAATTCCGTATTCGAGCATCTGGTGGATGTGCCTGGTATTACCCGTGCACTGGCAGCTTTGGGCACTCCAGATTCTGCTTGTTTGCATTTTGTGGACCTGCGCGACCATTTCTTTAAATATCCTTTTGAGATGCTGCGCTTTTCCAGAAGAACCTGGTATGGGTGGCTCAATCCCACCAGTCATCACAACCGCCTGCGCATCTGGGATTACCGGGCAGCTTTCGTTCCAGTTTATAATGAAGTCGAGATCAAAGTGTTGGGTACAAATGTACCTGCTTTTCAAAAAATTACTGAATATATACAACCTGAATTTAAACAAGGAAGTTTAGAAGAGAATGCTGTTACTCATATCAGCATTTTTGCTCATAATCCAAAACAGGGATGATCATGAATAATACCGAACTCGCTGACGTATTCGAAAGAATTGCCAGTCTGTTGGATATCAAAGGAGAAGTGGTTTACAAGACACTTGCCTATCGCCGCGTTGCTGAAAGTCTGCGAAATCTCCCATCGGATGTGAATATCTACTGGAAGGATAACAGACTGGATGAAATTCCCGGTGTCGGCAAAGCCATTGCAGAGAAAATTGACGAGCTGTTGCGTACCGGAAGCTTGGGATTTATTGAAAAACTTGAGCAGGAAGTACCCCCCAGCTTACTGGAGATGCTGCAGGTACCAGACGTAGGACCTAGAAAAGTTGCTCTCTTTTGGAAACAGGCTGGAGTCAAGACGCTGGCAGAATTGGAAGCGGCTGCCCGAAATGGGAAACTGCGCAATCTGCCAGGAATGGGTGAGAAATCTGAAGCCCGCATTATCGCAGGCATCGAAGCATTATCACGTCGCAGTCATCGCATGCTGCTGGGGAATGCCTGGATCATTGCCGATTCTTTCTTAGTTGATCTGCGAAGCCAGCCAGGTGTGATATATGCAGAAGCCGCCGGCAGTCTTCGCCGCTGGAAAACCACTATTGGCGATCTTGACCTGGTGGCAGGCTGCGCAAATCCCGCATCTGTGATGGAATGGTTTACCCATCATCACGAATGTCACCGGGTGCTGGCATCTGGTGAGAATAAATCCAGTATTGAATTGAACAACGGCATCAATGTTCAGCTCTGGTTGCAACCATCCGAACGGTTTGGAACCTTGCTGCAATTTGTAACAGGTTCGAAAGAACATAATGTCCATTTGCGCGAGCTGGCACAGAAGCAGAACCTTTCTCTCAGCGAGCAGGCGATTGTGGACGCTTCGGGAAAAGAGATGCTGTTTGCCCATGAAGAAGATATTTACCAGGCATTGGGTCTGCCCTACATCGTACCAGAACTGAGGGAAGATCGAGGGGAAATTCAAGCTGCACAGGAGCATCGCCTACCCAAACTGCTCAAGCGTGAAGATATTCACGCGGATTTTCACATGCATACAACCTGGTCGGATGGAGCGAACACTGTAAAAGAAATGGCATTGGCTGCCCGTGCACTTGGCTATCATATGATTGCCATCACTGATCACACCAGTGGATTGGGTATCGCTGGAGGACTAACTGTCGAAG
>JBDKSY010000206.1:0-2424 GCA_039680395.1 Anaerolineaceae bacterium
ACCGGTTGAAAACATCATGTTTTATGCCTCAATCTATGGCATGCCCAAGAAGGAACAAGCAAAACGTATTGGTGAATTGATCGAAATGTCCGGCTTGACCAATCATCAAAAGCAGCTCACACGCACGTTATCAGGTGCCTGGCGCCAGCGACTTGCCCTGGCATGTGCCATAGTACACCAACCGGCTATGCTTTTTTTGGATGAGGCCACAGCCGGCGTGGATCCAATTTCACGCCGCGAATTTTGGGATTTGATTTACTCGCTTGCAGGCGAAGGCATGAGCGTACTTGCAACGACCCATTACATGGATGAGGCAGAGTACTGCAACATGATCGGCATGATGAATCAAGGGAAGATGATAGCCCTGGCCAGCCCTGAATCACTCAAGAATGATCTTCCGGGGATGTTGATCCAATTGGATTGCAGCAATCCAGGCAAAGCCATTGACCTGCTTTCCACCCTGTCTGGGGTTTTAGGCGCGACCATCCACGGTGCCCTGGTTCACCTCACATTGGAAAATCCGAATATGGAGGCATTTATAAAAACCAATCTGACAAAAGCCGGTATCAAGATCAAGAACTGGGAAATGATCCAACCCTCCCTGGAGGATGTCTTCCTGGGAATGGTTTTTAAACAACCTTCAAACAAGCCCGTTCAAGATCATCTAAATTAACAAGGAGATTGGCATGAATCGTTTGTGGACAATCATACGAAAGGAATTTTTTCATATCTGGCGGGATCCGCGTACGCTGGCCATGATTATACTGTTACCTGCACTGCTCCTCCTCTTACTGGGATTTGGTATTTCCTTTGAGCAGAGGTCAGTAAAAATGGCCGTCGCTGATTTCTCAAAGACAGATCAAAGCCGCCACTTGATCGAACAATTCACAGCCAGCAAAGATTTCGTTTACCAGTATGACGTTTTGGATGAGAATGCATTGATTGATCTGATTGATCGAGACAAAGTGGATGTCGGCATCCTTATTCCTGAGAATTATGACCGCTCTTTGGTAAGTGGAACCCAGGCTAAAATTCTTATCTATATTGATGGTTCGATGCAGCCAACAGATTCACTTACATTGCAGTTAAAGCTGAACTCAATCTCCTCCATGGTGGCGCAGAATATGCTGATCGAGAAAGTGGAAAAATCAGGCTTTTCCAGGTCTTTGAACCTTCCCCTCTCAGGGATTCTCAAAACGCTTTATAACCCGAATGGGGATTCAAAACTTTACATGATCCCCAGCTTGATAGCCATTCTGCTGCAAATCCAGACATTGATCCTTTCTGCCTTGGCAATAGTTCGGGAACGCGAGCAGGGCACAATGGAACAGTTAATCGTCACCCCAATCCGTTCATGGGAACTTATGCTGGGGAAGATCATTCCCTACCTGGTCGTTTGTATCATCAACCTTTTTGCCTTGTTATGGCTGAGCAAACTTTTTTTTGGCGTGACTGTAGCCGGTAATCTTGGCGTTCTAATTGGATTAAGTGTCATCTTTATTCTCGGTTCACTGGGAATGGGCGTGCTCATCTCCAATATTTCACAGACACAGATGCAGGCGATGTACATTCTGCTGTTCATGGTAGTGGTTCCTGCCATCATTCTTTCCGGTCTGATGTTTTCAAGGGACAATATGCCAGGATTTACATATTGGTATAGCGAATTGTTGCCGGTCACGCAATATCTGGAGATCACGCGGGGCATCATGGTTAGAGGTGTCTCTGCGGATACCCTGTTCTTATCATCCACAGTGCCCTTAATCATCCTGTGTGTCGGGTATTTTACTGCCAGCATTTTGATATTTCGTAAACGCATCTAACCTTCATATTTGAGGAGACCCTAATGAAATCTAGAATTTTAAAAACAATTAGTATGATCGTAGCAATCATTTTTATACTGAGCGCTTGCTCTACGGAGAAAACGAATACGCTCTCTGCATCCGGAACCTTTTCTGCCATTGAAACCGACATAGCTTCCGAAATTAGCGGCAAAGTTCTTGAAGTTGGTGTAAATGAAGGTGACGAGATCAAAACAGGTCAAACTCTCTTCAAAGTTGATGCTGAGATTATCCAGGCACAATTTGATCAGGCTGCTGCCGTGGTAAAAGCTGCTGAAGCTGCGGTAGACGTTGCAACCAAACAAGCCGCCAGTGCTGATGCGCAA
Source organism: Anaerolineaceae bacterium (assembly GCA_039680395.1). GTDB lineage: Bacteria > Chloroflexota > Anaerolineae > Anaerolineales > Anaerolineaceae > UBA4782. The sequence goes on from JBDKSY010000206.1 coordinate 2,165, forward strand.
TATCAACTGGTCTTGCAAAACGCTCTGCTACAAGAACAGCCCAACAAGCAGGAAAATTGGGGCACTTCAGCTCCTGAAGACTATCAACCAGCATGGTACTTCGACAAAACTGAATTGATCGCAGCCGCTCAAGCAGGAGTGAAAAATGCCGAGGAAGCCCTGGCAACAGCACTCGCAGATCTTGAGAAGGAACAAAAGGATGCCAGCAGCAAGGATTTCATCTCCACCGAAAATCGTCTGGCGGTGGCTCAGAATGAGCT
>JBDKSY010000207.1:0-17485 GCA_039680395.1 Anaerolineaceae bacterium
GATATGGTTATTGCGATGATGGCAAGCAAAGCCCATAAAAATGAATGAATTCGAAGGTTCATAAATTTGTTCCATGTCTCTCCGGAGGAATCCGGTGCGGAGGTTTTCCATTGACGATTCTTGGGTACCTCTGTATAATCATGTTATCAATTTTATCGTGTTGTTACCAAAAGGAGTAGGCTGAATATCGTTGTCAGAGAGAGGGTGATCGCTGAGAAACCCTTCAACAGATACCAGCCGAAGGTCGTTTGGTGGAATTGCCGAAGAAATCTTTTATGAGAATAGACCGGCACGGGGTTTGCCCGTTACAGCAAAGACCGGATGTTTGTCCGGGTTGAGCGCACTGTGTATACAGTGAATTGAGGTGGTACCGCGGAGTGGTTCCTTCCGTCCTCTGGATGGAAGGAATATTTGTCTTAAAATGGAAATATTACTGGATCTATTCCAGCAGGAGGAAGAATGGCAACGCCACTACCAAAAGCATATGATTTTAAAGCAACCGAACAAGAGTTGTATCAATGGTGGAATGACCAGGGTTATTTTGGCCCATCCAATGATCCCAAAAAGCCGAATTTTGACCCAGGCAAGAAACCATTTGTGATTTCGATCCCACCACCCAATGTTACAGGTGAATTGCATCTGGGACATGCATTATTCGTCTCGATGGAAGATTTAATGATCCGCTATATGCGGATGAAAGGCACCCCTGCATTGTGGGTACCTGGCAGTGATCATGCGGGCATCGCCACCCAACTGAAAGTCGAGAAATCTTTACTCAAAGAAGGCACCTCTCGTGAGGCAATTGGGCGTAAAGAATTTCTCCAGCGCACCTGGGCATGGAAAGAGAAGTATGGAGGGATGATCCAGCTTCAAATCCGCAGACTGGGTGCATCCTGTGATTGGACACGGGAGCGCTTCACATTGGATGAAAGGCTATCCAAAGCGGTGCGCGAGGCATTTGTCCGGTTGTATGAAAAAGGGTTGATCTATCGCGGCCCACGCATGATCAATTGGTCACCGGGATTGCGCACGGCTGTTTCCGATCTCGAAGTGGAATACAGCGATGAGATGGGAACACTTTACTATTTCAAATATGTGTTTGCAGATGAACCTGAAGCATTCATTCCTGTGGCAACCACCCGGCCTGAAACCATTTTAGGCGATACAGCGGTATGTGTTCACCCGGATGATGACCGGTATAAAAAGTATATTGGACGCAAGGTGGTTGTACCCATCCTCGGGCGCGAGATCCCTGTGATCGCGGATGAGTATGTAACGCGGGAATTTGGCACTGGTGCATTGAAGATCACACCTGCTCATGACCCTAATGATTATGCCCTGGCGCACAAGCATAACCTCGAGTTCATCTCCATGCTGGATGAAAGTGCCCATGTAAATGAAAATGGTGGGCCTTATCAGGGGATGGACCGGTTTGCTTGCCGAAAGAAACTCTGGGAAGATATGCAAGAAAAAGGTCTGGTGATCAAAGAGGAACCCTACAAAATGACCGTTCCAAGATCACAGCGGGGTGGCGAGTTGATCGAACCGATGATCTCCACCCAGTGGTTCATCAAGATCAAACCATTGGCTGACGCTGCCCTCGAAGCAGTGCGTGATGGCCGGATCAAGATCGTTCCAGACCGGTTTACCAAGGTATATTACAACTGGCTGGAAAACATCCAGGATTGGTGCATCAGCCGGCAGTTATGGTGGGGGCATCGTATTCCAGTGTGGTATTGTGATGATTGCGGCAAGATGACCGTGCAGCGCGATGACCCGCAGGAATGTATGCATTGTCATGGTAAGAATATCCATCAAGATCCAGATGTGCTTGATACCTGGTTCTCTTCCGGGTTATGGCCATTTTCCACGCTGGGTTGGCCTGAAAAAACACCAGATCTGCAATATTTCTACCCGACCTCCGTCATGGAGACCGGCTATGATATTTTGTTCTTCTGGGTTGCCCGCATGATCATGTTTGGGCTAGAGTTTACCGGACAGGTACCGTTCCATACCGTTTATTTGCATGGCCTGGTGCGTGATGAGCATGGGCAGAAGATGAGCAAGAGTAAAGGCGTTGCGATAGATCCGCTTGACCTGATGAATGAATTCAGCACCGATGCGCTACGTTTCACCATGCTGGTAGGATCCACCCCTGGCAACGATACCAATGTGAGTGCGAAAAAGGTCGAAGCGAACCGCAACTTCACCAACAAAGTCTGGAATGCAGGAAGGTTCGTTATTGGTGCATTGGAGCAAGCTCCCGCGGCACCTGAATCAGCCCATGAGTGGACGCTGGCAGATAGTTGGATCTGGGCACGATTGCAGCAGCTTGTGAGAGATGTCGAACGTTTATTTGCGTCTTATCAATTTGGCGAAGCAGGCCGGCAGATCTACGAATTCTTCTGGAGTGAATTTGCGGATTGGTACATTGAAATTGCAAAACTGCAACTATCCGAAAAAGGTGATCGCGCCTATTACACTGCCCAGACGCTCGTCCAAGTTCTGGATGCCTGCCTGCGCATGCTGCATCCATACACGCCATATGTGACCGAAGCGCTTTGGGGCCATCTCAAAGAGGCAGCAAAAGAGCATCCTGCAAACTTCAAACCGTTCAACCGGCAGGGAGCCTGGGAAGATGCACTGATCATTGCGCACTGGCCTGAACCCCAGGAAGAAGAAAGATGGGAAAAAGATACCGTGGATCAATTTGGCATTATCCAGGAGATCGTTCGTGCCATCCGTAATTCACGCGCAGAAAAGCAGATCACACCCGGGAAACGGATCTCTGCCACTTTTATTGCAGGTGAGAAGGAAGAATTCATCCGATCGCAACTGCCGGTTATTGCGGCTCTGGCGTATCTGGATATGGATACCATTATGATTCAGAAATCAATGACAGAGAAACCTGAAGGTCAGACAGCGCTGGTCATCTCTGGAATAGAGATCTATCTACCTCTATCAGAACTGGTTGACCTGGATGCTGAAAAAGCCAGGCTGGAAAAAGAATTATCCACGATAGAAGGCGAGATCAAACGCCTTGAGAACCTGCTTGCCAGCCCATTTGGGCAGAAAGCACCTGTTGCAGTGGTGGAAAAAGAAAGACAGAAATTGGAAGGATATAAAGAGACTGCTCAGAAAATCAAGCAGCAGGTAAAGTAGATTTCAAATGAAATAAAAAAGATGGAGCAGTGATTTCTGCTCCATCTTTAAATTTCTTCTATGATCCGTGTAATTGCAAAAGGAGATTAATAATGAAGGTAGGATATATTGGTTTGGGTTTAATGGGGAAATCAATTGCCCGAAATATTTTGCGAAAAGGTTTCGAAGTTGTCGTATATAACCGCAGCCAGGGTGCAGTTCATGAACTGGTTGCTGAAGGGGCTAAATCAGCTTCATCTCCTGCAGAAGTTGCCAGCCAGGTGAATGTGATCTTCACCAATTTGCCTGATTCTCCCGATGTGGAAAAAGTCGCCCTGGGTGAAAATGGGATCATTCACGGGGCGCATCCCGGGCTGATCTTTGTGGATAATTCCACTATTAAGCCTGCCGTTGCACGGAATATTGCAACGCGGTTATCAGAAGTAGGTGTGCAAAGCCTTGATGCACCGGTCAGCGGCGGAGATATTGGCGCCCGCGATGGCACGTTGGCGATCATGGTGGGCGGTCCAGCGGATGCATTGGAAAAAGTGATGCCGGTGTTTGAAGCGATGGGGAAGAAGATCACCCATGTAGGTGAAAGCGGGGCAGGGCAAATTGCCAAAGCAGCCAATCAGATCATGGTGGCTGCGCAGATGGTGGCGATGAGCGAACTGCTCATCTTTGCGCAAAAAGCGGGTGCTGACCCGCAAAAGGTGGTGGAAGCGATCAAAGGGGGAGCAGCACAATGTTGGACATTGGATGTGAAACCGCCACGGTTGTTCGCGGGAAACCGGCAGCCTGGGTTTAAAGCTGCCATGCAGTCGAAAGATTTGCAAATTGTACTGGATACTGCTAAAGAGTATGGGATCATCTTACCTTCCGCCAGTCTGGATGCGCAGTTATATCAATCCATGCTGCAGCACGGATCAGGGTTGTTGGATAATTCTGCGGTGATCGAGGTCATCGAGAGTCTTTCCAATGAGCATTTGAAGGATGCCAGGTAGGTTGGATTTTTAGTATGCAAAAAGACTTCCGAAGTCTACAAGACTTCGGAAGTCTTTTCATCCACTTTCCTTACGGTTTGTCATTTTGAGGGAACGAAGCGACTGGCATTTTTAAAAAACAAAACATCCGAAGAATCAATTATTGGATAGAAATACTCACGGCAAGATGTTTCGCTTCGCTCAACATGACAGCACCAGGGTACATTCGCATGCATCATTTTCCACGAGCGCAGTGACAAACATTCGCAGGGGTTTAGCGCAGGGGGTAGGTTAATGGATAGTTATTGATGGCTTGCCTCCCCTAAAATAAACCCGAAAAACAGATCACGAAAATCACCAATCAACCCCTACATTCTTTGTCAAGTAGAGAAAGGGTAATCAAAAAGGTGCAGTAAAATTATCGCTGCACCTTTTCATTATTTATTATCAATACTTTATATCGGCTCGGGGTGGACGGTCACATGAGCGGTTGGCTGGATTTCCAGTATCTTTTTCTCAATGGTCTCTGTCGTGGTATGTGCATCTTGAAGGGTCTGTGAACCATCCATATTCACATGAACAATGATCGCTAATCCCTCATCAGAATAATTGATATTAACTTCATGACAATTTACTACCCCAGGAATCGCTTCTACAGTTTGTTGAATGACATTATTTTGCTCTGTCAACTCAGGCGGATCATCTACAGGTTCAGGATGGACAACAATATCAACATCAGGCATTTCATGTTTGATCGCAACTTCAATAACATCTGTAATGGCATGCACTTCATCCAAAGATTGATTTCCCGCCAGCAGCACATGTACATCTGCAAAAAGATGTGCACCTGAGTAGCGCAGTCGTACATTGTGACAATTAACCACACCAGGAAGTCCTTCGACAATCTGGATGATCTTCTCTTCCATCCCTGCGGGAGCGGTATCCAATAATGCCATTATGGTGCGTTTTCCCAATTGCATGCTGATCACGATCACAATGGCAGCTACACCCAAAGCCGCGATGGCATCTGCATGACCCAGCCATGTTATCCCCGGAGCAAGATCACCAATTTTCACAAAGGCCAATCCTAGAATTACAACGGCAGAGCTATAAATATCTGTGCTGAAATGGAGAGCATCTGCTTCAAGTGCCTGGCTGTTATATTTTTTCGCAGTTCTTAGGAGAATTCGTGATCGTGTAAAATCTATGGCAATGGAAACGAACATCACCAGGAAAGCCCAGAAAGTTGCTTCCACCTTTTTCGGATTGAAGAACAGGCGATCAATAGATTCGTAAATAATCCAGACACAGGTGACCAGAAGCAATAATGTCTCAAAAAGCGCAGACAGGTTCTCGATCTTCCCATGCCCATAGGTATGCTCTTTGTCAGCGGGTTTTCCAGAGAGTTTAACGGCAAAAAAGGTCACAAGAGCTGCGACCAGATCCAGCGCTGAGTGGGCGGCTTCTGCAAGAATACCCAACGAGCCTGTAAGAATGCCAATTACCAGCTTCATTGAGGTTAACCCTACAGCCGCTAAAACCGAGCTAAGGGCAGCACCATTTTTTTCTTTTTGGGCAACATTCGCAATTGCAGTCATATTTTCACCCGTCAACAAAATAATTCGCCAATTGTACATCTAATTTTGCTTTTGTACAGTATATACCTGATATACCTGGCGAAATATGACATTATTCTAATACTTCAAGAAGTTTTAATTGCTCTGATAGGGCAAATACAACTCTCTGAATGGCTTTTTTAACGGTTAAGTTGATTGGATCGCCAAAATTATTTGTCCTCGCCTGGATGACCAGGAAACCAGTCTGGCATCCTGTTTCGTGCTGCAGATAGAGGCTGAAATCTGCCAGTGATAAACCATGTGTACCCATCCCGCCGGAAATGTCCTCTGTGGAAAGCCAGCGTATCGAGCCTGTTTCCAGGCCCAATGCGCCAGCATCCACGAGAATTACGAAATCAGGGGCAAAACGACGGATAACAGAAGTAAAATTTTCGGGGGCTTCCGCCCCCTCAATACAAAGAATATCTGTTCGATTGTTGAATTTCCTCTTTAACTTTCGAGCAACCAGGACACCTGCTGCATCATCGCCCCTTAATTCATTTCCGATGCCCAGGATGACCACTCGAAATGAAGGATCAATTGCATTCTTTTTCAGTTTCTGGATTGTCAGGCTGAGCTGCTTTTTCCAGAAGGAATTGGATATCTTCATCTCGACCATAAGAAATTGTCATTGGTTCCTGTAGCAGTGAGGCAAGTTCCCAATCTTCATGGGATAAATTCAAGCAGCCAAATTTGCAACTGAATACACATTGATTGCAGAACGTACATCGTTCGGCATGATATTTCATGACGAATTTTTTGCTGGCACGGTCTATCACGATCAATTCGAGTGCATTGGCAGGGCAATCACGCACGCACATCTGGCAACCAGTACATTTTTCTGCATTCCAGAATAATTTTCCACGCAACCTTTCGGGATCAGGCTTTCTTTCGAAAGGATACTTTTCCGTTACAGGTTTTTTGAATAGAGATTTGAAAACATCTCCAAACATTGCACCAATAGTAGTCATATCTTTACCTCATTCCTCTCGCCTAGAGAAGCCTGGCGATGACGATGATCAGTAATTGTACCAGAGCTAAGAGGGCTCCAACGCGCCACCACATGCCTACTGTCTGGTCTATTCTTAATCTGGCAAAGAGAGATTGCAGTAAAGCGACCACGAGTAGCAGTCCAAGGGTTTTCAAGATGAAATCGAGAGGATTTGCCAGACCACCCAGATAAAATGCAGCGATCAGGGTCAACCCGATTACCAGCTCCACATCTTTACCCAAACGGAAAAGTGCCAGCCCACGACCACTATACTCGGTCAGGGCACCTGAAACGATTTCAGTCTCTGCTTCTGGGGCATCAAATGGAGGAAGTTCCAGTTTGCCCATCAAAGCGATCAATGCCACAAGAAAGCCTATCGGTTGGGTGAGGATCATCCAGAGATTGCCATGTGCATAAGTATTGATCTCGCTAATTTGCCATGAGCCAGCAGCCAGAGCGGGAGTCAGCAAGGCAAGAAGGAAAGGTGCTTCATAGGAAAAAAGTTGTGTAAGGGTACGGGTTGCGCCGATCAATGAAAAACGGTCAACAGTGTTTGCGCCTGCCAGACCCAGGCAAATGGTCATAACACTTAGCAGATAGATCACTACAACCAGGTCACCACGGAAGCTGAAGGCAGGTGCGAATCCCAGCATTGGGATGTATAGAGCAGATGTAAGGGCTGCTGTAACTCCCAGGATGGGAAGGAATATGAACAACCCTTTATTGACACCTGTCGGGATGATCTCTTCCTTGGCAAGCAGTTTTATCATATCTGCCAGCGGTTGGAACCAGCGTGGTCCAATTCTGTTTTGATACCGGGCAACCAGTTTTCGGTCAACGAATTCATAGGCCAATCCGAGCATCATCAAAAAGATACCTGCTGGAAAGACGAGCATTGAAACGAGGGGGGGAAGGGATATGCTCATTTGTAATATTCAACCCCATACTTTCTAAGATCTTCCCAGTACATTGTCTGGGAGGTGTTGGCCTGTCGCACGGTGACAAGCCGGTCATTGCATGAAAAACAGGGATCAATCCCAACCAGCAGCATAGGCATGTCTGCCAGTTTGTGTCCGACTGCCACTGAACTGATGGTTGACCAGTTGCAGAGGCTGGGAGTGCGGACTTTCACACGTTCGGGGGTTTCTCCCCCGTTGCTCTTGATGAAATAGAAAAGTTCACCGCGAGGAGCTTCTACACGGCTGGTCACTTCGCCTGCAGGAATACGACGGGGAACTCTTACGCTCAATTCGCCTTCTGGCAGGTTTTTCAAAATTTCTCGACAGATCCTGTAGCATTCATATAGCTCTTTGATACGGACCACAAATCTGGCGGATAGATCACCACCATCATCCAGAACCATGTTCACAGGGTATTCGGGATAAGACACATAGGGAGATTCAACTCGCACGTCTCTTTTTACCCCAGAAGCACGGGCGGTTGGGCCTACTGCACTCAAGGTTTCTGCCTGTTCTTTGGTCATTTTTCCTACATTGCGGGTTCTCCCCAGGAAGGTTTCATCAGTGGTAACGATTTTTTCGTAGTATTTCGTTCGTTCTTCCAGGTAATCTAGCCCCTTCAATGTCTTTTCAATCTGTTCAGGAGTGATGTCAAATTTCACACCACCGATCAAATTGACTGAATGGTGTACACGGTTTCCACTGATGGATTCGTGAATATCCATCACTGTTTCACGGTCGCGCCAGCTATACATGAAGAGGGTATCAAAGCCACCTTCATGTGCTGCGACACCCAACCAGAGCAAATGGCTTTGAATGCGCTCCAGTTCAAGGAACAGGGTACGAATGGCTTTTACACGGGGAGAGACGGTGACCCCAGCCAGTTTTTCTACACCGGATGCAAATGCAGTCGAATGGACATGAGAGCAAATGCCACATACTCTTTCGAACATATAAAGGTTCTGAATATAGGAGCGGCTCTCGGCTAATTTTTCGATACCGCGGTGTACAAAACCCAGACGAATAGTAGCACTGGTGACATTCTCACCGTCAACTGTGAATTCGAAATGACCAGGTTCCTTTAACGCCGGGTGTTGAGGACCGATAGGGACTATAAATTTTTCTTGACTCTCTTGCATATCAGCTCTCCTGTGCTGCCTTTTCAGGCGCATCTAAACCAGTAAAAGACTTTCGTAAAGGATAGACACCTTCTGGCCATTCATCGGCCAGAACCAGACGGTCAGGTACTGGGGTATCATCCACAATGATGCCAAATAACTCCATCAATTCCCTCTCATACAGGGTTGCAGATGGAATGATGGAGCAGATGCTGGGAATATGAGCATCATTGTAAGGTACCTTCACTCGTAAGGTTGTGACGGCTGCCATTCGGCAGAAGTGATATAAGGCTTCAAGGTGTCCTTCTGTTGATGCTTGATCGTCGGCTGCTTTTGGAGCCGGGCAATCCAATCCTGATAATGCAGAGAGGTATCCCCAGTGTGCATCAATGATCGCCTGAGTGGCAGCCAATAGATCTGTTCTTTCAACATACACATCCAGACGATTGGGTTCCGGATGCTGGATATCTTTTCCCCATTTTTTTAAGATGCTTTCTGCATCATGTATAAAGGTTTCATATTCCATAGCTATCCCTTTATTCTTTCTTCAAGCTGTTGAGAAGCGCGACCACCCCGTGGATGATCGCTTCGGGGCGGGGCGGGCAGCCCGGAATAAATGCACTGACAGGCAAAACTTCATCAATAGAGCCTGCAATATTATAGGAGCCATGAAAAACGCCACCTGAAAGGCCGCAAGAACCAATTGCAACGACGAACTTGGGGTCGGGCATTTGTTCGTAAACTCGAAGTAACCGTTCGCGTGCCTGACGGGTGACAGGCCCTGTTGTCAACAGAATATCGGCATGCCGTGGACTACCTTGCAGCTTGACACCAAAGCGTTCAAGGTCATACCGTGGTGTAAGTGTAGCAAGGATTTCGATATCACAGCCATTACATGAACCGCTGTTGAAATGAATTACCCAGGGAGAATTTATTCGTGCCCAGGTTTTCAAACCTTCTATTGTGTTTTCCCAGGCTGATATTTTTTTTGATTCCATCTATCCTCACAAGTCTTGCTTATCGTGTAAGCAAATGCAGTTTGAGCGTATCAGATTTTCTACCCCAGCACCAGAGCTACCAATGCCAGGATCAATCCGACAATATATATACCAGAAACCGTGCTGAGTGAGCTGGTACCGATCACCAGCATACCCAGATGCAAAATTGCAAAGAAGAATGCGACCATGAAGAAGGGGCGATAACCCGGCGCGGCTGCATTGGTAGGAGCAGCTTCACCGCTTCCGTATGGGCTGGACTTTATTGGATTTGGTTTTTCAGGACCCGCAAGCTTCTTTCCCAACCAGAAAATGAGAATGACCAGTGGGGCCAGAATAAGTATTGCAAGAGGAGGGGTGAGTAATATATTCATGTTCACCTCACTAGAGCGCTAGTAAATATTGAAAGTAATGAATATGCTGCTGGATTGACCAACCAACGAACAAGTGCAGGCCACAAGCCCAGAGCTACGATCATGATGATAAGGACGATCAGAGGAAGTGCCATCTTCCAGGAAATGGCTGCTCCTGCTTTCACCTGCTCTGAAGGCTCATGACGATACATGCGGTTGATCATTGGTGTGTAGTATGCCAATGAAAGAACGCTATTCAATGCAGCAAAGATAACCAGTCCAATCGTTATGCCGGCATTGGCTTCAAAGCCTGCTACAAAGATCTGCCATTTTGACATAAAACCAGCCAGAGGGGGAAGTCCACCTAATGCAAGCAACGCCAGGGAAAGTGCAAATGCTGTGAGTGGATAGCGTTTGGAAGCTCCATCGAGGTCTGAGACCAGCAATGGATCATGGTTTTCATGTGACATTCGCAGAGCATAGAGCAGTGCACCGGCAGCAAGAAATGCGAGCCCCTTCATCAGTGCATGGGTGATCACATGGAAGAATCCACCTGCTGCGCCAGTTGGTTGTAATGAGTAGATCGAAACGCCAATGCCCACCAGAATATATCCTACCTGGCTGACGCTGGAATAAGCGAGCAGTCTTTTCACCTGTGTTTGACGTAGCGCCATCAAGTTGCCAACGAACAGGTTAAGCGCACCAAAACCCATGATCAGGTATCCCCAGGTGACATTGGAATAGATCAATGCGCCAGATGTACGCAATAAAGCAACCAGACCTGATTCAATAACTATTCCTGAAAGCATGGCGCTGATGCCACTTGGTGCCTGCGAATGTGCATCAGGAAGCCAGGTATGTAAAGGAACCAACGCTGCTTTCACGCCAAAACCGATCAGCATCAAAACGCTGGCGGCTAAAAGAAGTGGTGAAGGTTCACTATTTACAACGCCTAACCGAATTTGCTCGAGGTTCAATTGACCAGTTTGAGCAAATACCAGGGCGATACCTAATAGAATAAGTGCTGACCCGGCTGCACTTTGAACCAGGTATTTTACACCTGCTTCAATGGCATCCGGTTGATCCCGGTAAAATGCCACCAGGATATATGAGCTGATCGCCATAACTTCAAACCAGATCCATAAGTTGAAAAGATCAGTTGCGCAAACCAGACCGATGATCGAACCGATCATAATGGGGAGTAAAGCAAAAAATTTTTCTTCGCCTTCATCGCCCTGCATGTATTTGGTTGAGAAAAAGGTTACGCATAATCCCAAAACAAGTGCGGTTACAGCCACAAGCATACTGATCCCGTCGAATTTCAGACTGATCAGGTTGACGCTCAGGTTGATAGCACCTTCGCTGATAAAGTGCGTAATGGCAAAGTACAGGGGTACGAAAGTACCTGCCAAAGCCAGCACCGACAGCCAGCGAGAAGGAGCTGAACCTGTCTTGGGTGAGAGTTTTTCTGTTATTCGCCCGGCAAGATAAATAATTGGGGCTGAACCTAAAGGAATTGCCAGTAACCAGATGAGTGCGGTATATGCTGTCATTATTAGCCTCCCATCACCAGGATGATGATTACCGCAATCAGCCCGATCAACAGGCCAGCGATGTTCCAATTCAACAATCCGGTTTGTGTATCGCGTAACTCTTCAGCAACTGCCTGAGTTTCTCGTACGATAAATTTATTCACTGCTTCGAATCCAAAACTATTATTTGCTGCATAGCCAAGCCAATGGAAGGCTTTGCCTATACCTGTAAGATTTTTCCGTTGCCACCAGGCGACCAGACCGAGCGCAACCACTGCAAGAGCAATATACGTTGCGGGTGCTTTGATCACCTCCATCATAATTTCGATAGTGCTGAGGGCGTGAATTTTGTGTGCTGGTAGAGTGCTCTGTAACATGGAAGCAAAAGGACCAGCCAGCAGCCAGGCAACAACTGCTCCCAACGCCAGAGGAGCCAGAGCTACTTTCATGGCTGGTTGAGCGTCATGCACGTGCTTTTCGCTGGGCTTTCCAAAGAAAACCATCCAGACCATGCGGAAGGTGTAAAAAGCGGTCAAGCCGGCAGTGATGAGCATGATGATGTAAGCCCAAACAGGTCCATTGGTTAATCCTGCTTCCAACACCAACTCTTTGCTCCAGAAACCATTCAGAATGGGGATACCTGCCAATGCCAATGCGCCAATGATGAAGACAACGCGTGTAAATGGCATTTTCTTTCCTAGCCCTCCCATTTCACGCATATCCCGTGTGCCAACAGAGTGGATGATCGCTCCTGCACTGAGGAAGAGTAATGCTTTAAAAATTGAGTGGCTGAACAAATGGAACTGTGAAGCATAAATTCCACCACATCCGATGGCGAAAACCATATATCCCAATTGGCTGATGGTCGAATAAGCCAGCACCCGTTTGAGATCGTAAGCAAACAGTGCCATAATGGCACTGATGAATGCTGAAACCATGCCAACGATGATGACAGAGGTTTTCCAGCCAGGTACTGCTTCGAAGGCTGGGAAGAAGCGTGCGAGCAGATAAACACCAGCATTCACCATAGTTGCTGCATGGATCAGTGCGCTAATGGGGGTTGGAGCTTCCATGGCATCAGGTAACCAGGTGAAGAAGGGGAATTGTGCAGATTTGGCTGCCGCTGCGATCAGACATCCAAAGGCCATGCCAGCTAAAAGTTGAGGGTTGATCAATCCGGGATTTGCGATCATCTGGTTGAAGTCATAACTGCCAGTCTGGCTGTACAGGATCAAGGCACCTGCCAGTAAGCCAATACCACCCAACTGAGTGATGATCAGGGCTTTGATACCACCTGCAACTGCTTTTGGATCATCATTATTGAAGGCGATCAGGGCGTAAGAGCACAAGGCGGTGATTTCCCAGAAGAGGAACATGAGCAGCAAGTTGCTTGTAAGCACCAGCCCTGCCATACCGCCGATGAAAAAGAGTACCATGGCGTAATAACGACCCAGCCCTTTTTCGCCATGCATGTAATTAACAGAAAAAATTACAGCAAGGCTTCCAATGACGGTTGCAATCGCTGCCAGGTAAACTCCTAATCCGTCTGCAACAAAGGTGAATTGCCCGAAAACGCCACCCGCATCCAGGCTGATGACCGTAGAAGCGCTGGCGTTGAAAATGAGTACAACTGCTGCTGCCCCTGAAGCAACAGAAAAGGCTATCGCCAGGGCATGTTGTAAAGCAGAGCGCTTATCGCCAATCCACCAAACCAGCAGAGCACCAATCCAGGGTAAACCAATGACGAGTAGTATTAATGTAGATGCCATGGTTACCTCTTCAATTTGGTGAGTTGTTTCAGATCAATAGTTCCATGGTGTTTACGCACCTGAACTGCCAATGCGAGGCCAACCACAGCAACGATCGTATCAGCAACAATAGCGGTAAGCGCCATGCTTTGACCAACCATCACTTGCCCCTGAATTCTGCCAGCCAGAACCAGAGCCAGCAATCCGCCTTTAACGAGGATCTGTAGGGCGATGATCACTTTGATCAGGTTGCGGGTGGTTAGAAGTGCATAAAAGCCTATGCCAACGAGGCATAGCACCGCCAGCATAATAATGATAGGTATGTTTGTCATTGATTTATCTCCTTGGCTTTGCTATCCGAAATCAAACCAATTACTCCCAACACACCTACGAAAATGAGCAAGACCTGTAGGATCACATCCAACATTCGATCATTCCAGATGGTAGTGGATGCCATAGGAATCTCAGCCAGATCAGGAATAACTACACTTAATAATGGCAAGTTGAGATAAGCCAGGATTCCTATCGAGAGAATGATCAGTGCCCAGGCAACCAGTGGGGGGATACCTGGTTCAAGGACAGGTTTTTCATCGCCAATAATGTTGATGGCGAAAACAAAAAGTACGGTAACCAAACCCGCACCAACGCTCAATTCGATCACTGCGATCTCGGGTGCCCCTATTAAATACAACATCAATGCCACCATGGCACTGCAGCCTGCCAACCAGAGTGCAGAGGTCAGCAACTTTTTTACCCGAATGGCCTGAATCGCGCAAATGATCATTGCGACCGCGACCAGAGCATTTATCATAACTTTTCCTCCTGTATGGGGTGATGGCTGGTATATTTCATATCTAAGTGTATACCTCCTGAAACTATATTTGTCACGTGAAAATTATACATAATTAAGAGTATATATTGCATATTTTTAAATTGCCGCTACAATGAATTATCCCATATTATTTTATAAAGGAGATTTCAGGTATGAAACGCGCAGCTTTCATTCTTGTAATTTTTCTATTAAGTGTCAGCTTCTTTGTACCTGAAGCAACAGTCTTCAGTCACTCACTGGCTGATGTTCCTCAGGTTCAGACAACTGACCAGGTTCTGCGAGTCGCAATTGTACTTGATATTTCAGGCAGTATGGAGTCTTATTCGTTAGGGGGCACTGATCTGCCAGCAGAAATTGCGGACCTAAAGGCGAAAATTGATGAAATATTGAACAGCACTGAATATCAAGACTTATCTGAACAGCAAAAGCGCTTGACCAACTCAGAAGAAGTGGTAAATGCCACCCGTACCTTGAACCAGGCGCAAGATGCCATTAATGAATGGTACAAGAATAATGGGTATGGCTCCACAGTAGAAATGGTGACAAAAATTGAAGCCATTCTATCAAATTATGGCTGCAGCTGTTGGTCACAGAATCTTGAATATGCCAAAGACGAGGAGGATCTTGACACAAAATTGGAAGGCGCCTGTTGTTGGGATACCATTCCGGAAGGGTTACGGGAAGAACTCTTGACGGTCATTCCTCTGGATGATCCAGGTTACATCAGCCTTGCAGAAGCCTATTCTGCAGCGGATGACGCATATTACGCCGTGTATGATAGTTCAGGATTATCAGATGCAAACACAGCCCTTTATGAATACCGCGAGAACAGTGGTTATTACGATTTGGAAGATCAGGTAAAAGCTGTCGCTCCTTCATACGGTATTCCAACCAAAATCGAATTGGCTCGCCAGGCAGGGCAGATACTGGTGGAACTGTCCCGTCTGGATGAGCTTTCCGAAGGAAATCCTTCTGAACTATCATTAGTAACTTTCAGTAATTATGGCAACCTGGAAACTGCCTTTACCTCTGATTTTGATCTTGTAGAATCTCTCATCAATAAGCTGGAATCCTACAACATGACCAATATCGGCGATGGTCTGAATATTGCTTTGGATCAGATCGAAATGGCTGGCACCACTGATCAGCCGTCCCTGATCATTTTGCTCAGCGATGGATATTCAAATATGGGAATGGTTTCGCAGGATATGTTAAGCATCACTACCGAAAGAGCAAAAAACCTGAATGCTTCCATCTGCGCATTGGGAATTGGTGAAACTGAATATGATGTGGATGCCGATCTTTTGACAGGTCTGGCATCTGCAACGGAAGGAAGCTATTTGTTTGCAGAAAGCGGAGATGAGATCGTCAATTTCTTTATTTCGTGCCGTCAAAAAGCGACAGGTGCATCGGTTACTTCATTTACTGGGTCCATCCAGCAAGGAGAAAAGAAAGACGCAGGTATTGTTACAGTAGATGAAGACCTGAAAGAGCTATCCCTCACTTTATCTTTCCTGGAGGGTGATTTGAATATGCAGCTCATAGATCCGGATGGTGAGGTTGTTACACCAGAATATGGTGGCGTTTCTGATGAGGTAGGAGAAAATGTCCATCTAATTAAGATCCAGGATCCAAAACAAGGTGATTGGACGGTACAGGTAGAAGCCATCTCTGTACCCTCTGATAGGACAAGTGTTATTTACAATGTAGTTGCCAGTAAAACCCAGAAAAAGATCACCCCTACTCCCAAAGCATCACCAACCCCCACACCTTCACCAAGCTTCTTTGAGAAGAATGCTTTGTATCTTGCCGGGGGTGGCATATGCCTGGCTGGATTATGTCTTGTGGTTGTGATCATCGTAGCCAGCGTTTTGCTGATCCGAAAGCAGAGAAAAGGTTTTTCTCCACCAAAATAGTAGAAAAGTAAATTATGGGTCAAACTTGGAAAATATCACCTTGAATTCTATGACGCATTGCGTTATTATTGTAATGTCGAATAGGAGTTAATATGACAGAAACAACCAGTACCTCAAAAGAAAACCCAAAAGCAGAATCAAGGGAAACCATGTTCCCATTTGCGCGAAAGCTTGTGCTTGCAGCCGTAGGAGCTGCAGTAATTGCAGAAGATGAGCTGGAGCAGTGCATTGCCCGTCTTGCAGAGAAAGGTGAGCTTGCTGAAGAAGATGCACGCAAATTGATCAAAGAAATGATCGAGACGCATGACAAAATGCTCAAGGAACACCGCAGTGAACGATCAAAAGTGCAGACTGCAAAAATCTCACAGGAAGAGTTGGACAATTTGAATGCACGCCTGGCCGAACTAACCCGTCAGGTGGAAGAACTAAAAAAGCAACAAAAAAGCTAGATCTAAAAAAAGGCCGCTCCCTGAAATTGAGAAGGGGTAAAAGACCCTTTTATGCCAGATGGCAAACTATGGTACCAGTGCACATAACCTCACCAAAAGAGTTTATGAAGCAAGGTTGTCATTTCGCAGGTATAATAAGACGCTGAGGTTGATACCTTGCCTGTGATTAAACGCTATTCCAACAGGAAGCTATATAACACAACGACCAGGCGGTATGTCACCCTGGAAGAGATCGCCGATCTTATCTCTCAGGGTGAAGATATCCTCGTGGTTGACCATGCCAGTGGGAATGACCTGACAACATTGACATTGGCTCAAGTACTTTTCGAATTAGAAAAGCAACCCGGGGGATTATTTCCAGGCAGCATGTTTGAAAAGATCATAAAAAGCGGACAAACCAGCCTGGATGCATATCGCAAAGCTATTCAGGCTTTCTTGAATCCTGAAACGATGGTGAATGAAGAGATCATCCATAGACTGGACACATTGCTCACTATTGGAGAAATTTCACCGGAAGATCATGAGCACTGGAAAGTTTTATTAGTGGTAAATAAACCCGAGCAGCCTGCTCCTGATGCGCAGGTTGCTGAGGAAATGATCAGCCAGATCGAGGAAAAGATCACCGATCTGGAAAAAGAGTTGACTCAGTTGCAGAGTCATACCGTATCAGATTTCGAAGAGAACGCAATACCGAATAAAGGATAACCCGCTGTTGTCTTCAAAGTACGTTCCATTTTCTACATCTGAGTGTTATTAAATAAAGAGGAAAAGCCTTATGGTCATGTCACAAACAGCAATGAAAAGAGCAGTAAGCATCAGTCTGGGATCATCAAAACGAGATAGCTCAACGGT
>JBDKSY010000208.1:0-4113 GCA_039680395.1 Anaerolineaceae bacterium
CCCCTCAGTATCATGCGATATCCCGCCCGGCCATCACCGAAATAGAGGCAGTAACACGAGCTTTGTTGATGGCAGAAGTTACCAGAGCTGCCATTTATCTCGTCCATCTTTCCACTGCAGGTGCCGCACAGGTAGTACATGAATCCAGGAGAAGACGGGTAAATTGCTTTGCAGAAACCTGTCCCCAGTACCTGCTTTTGGATGATAGAGAATTATCCCGCCCGGGTTTTGAAGGTGCAAAATTTGTCTGCTCTCCCCCATTGCGGACTGAAAACGATCAGGAAGCTCTTTGGGAAGGTTTGGCTGACCAGACGATCAACACAGTAGGGACTGATCACTGCCCATTCTTCTACTCTGGTCAAAAAGAGTTGGGAAGAGATGACTTCACAAAAATCCCTGGAGGTATTCCTGGGATCGAAAGCCGCCTGGTTTTATTGCATTCTTTTGGAGTGCTTGAAAATCGCATTTCTTTGGAGCGCTGGGTGGAGGTATGCTGCACAGCTCCCGCCCAGATTTTTGGGCTTTACCCTCAAAAAGGTACATTGCAGGAAGGCTCTGATGCCGATATTGTGATCTTTGATCCTCATCAAAAGAAGCTGTTGACGCATTCTATCCTGCATGAAAATGTAGACTACACCCCTTATGAAGGAATGGAATTGACCGGATATCCGGTTTCTACTTTCCTAAGAGGAAAATTACAATTTCATCAAGGTACTTTCACAGGAAAAGCAGGCAGTGGGCGTTTTCTTGCCTGCCAGAAAGGATGCTATGTATCTTGACATTGACCCACAGAAATGCACTGAATGCCTGGCATGTGAGGTGTTTTGTTCTCTACAGCATGAGGGATTTGTCAACCCGCAATTATCCCGTATCCAGGTATTCCACAATGAAGAACGTACCGTCATAGTCCCTATCACCTGTGTGCCATGTGATAAAAAACCTTGCCTCACTGCCTGTCCTGAAGGTGCAATAGCTATGAATGACCGGGGAGCGGTAATTATCTCAGAATCTTTATGTACTGGCTGTGGAAAATGTGCCCGTGCATGCGAAATTGGAGCCATCCGTGTCCACCGGCTGGAAGGTAGAGGAAAAAACGGACATCTGGTATCGCTTAAGTGTGATCAATGCGAGGGTGATCCCTGGTGTGTTCATGCCTGTTCTCCTGGTGCAATTCGAAAAGTTGAAGACTTATCAGGCGGGCAGGTCGTTCATGACAGATTAAAAGAAGCGAAAGAACCACTGCAAAAAGAGTTGGAGAAAGCAGGCGTGGTGAAACCTCGGAGAGCACAATGAATCTATTTCCTTACAAAGGGTATGCCGGTCAGTATCTTCGTGTGGACCTCACCAGAGGTGTGATCACAAAGCTTCCCCTTCCTGTGGAATGGGTCGAAAACTACCTGGGTGGAAATGGAATGGGTATCCGAATTTTATGGGATGAAGTTCCCCCAGACGTGAATGCCTTATCGCCAGAGAACAAACTGATCATCGCTACGGGAGCATTATGCGGTTCTCCCATGCCCAATAGCGGACGTTTGGAGTTCATCGCGAAAAGCCCGTTGACCGGGATCTACGGCGATTCGAATGCGGGCGGTCACTTCGGTCCAGAGCTGAAATTTGCTGGATATGACCTGATCGTTCTTGAAGGAAGATCTCCAGAACCTGTAATTCTATGGATAATGAATGATAAAGTAGAACTGCGCCCAGCGGGTGAATTATGGGGGAAAGGAGTATTTGAAACTGAGCACAGATTGAAAGTGGAAGCTAAAGACCCCGAATTGAAGGTTGCAGCAATCGGTCCTGCAGGTGAAAATCTGGTGCTCTTTGCCAGCATTCAGGTTACCTACCGGCGCAGTGCTGCCCGCTCTGGCATGGGTGCCGTGATGGGTTCAAAGAATTTGAAAGCCATTGCTGTACGTGGAACAAAATCGCTTCCAATTGCACAACCTGATAAATTGATGGATTTATCCGTGAACCTCCATGAAGAGATCCGCACCAACGAATTCTTCCCAGGAACTCACCGTTTTGGTACTTCAGGCCTGGTTGCATTGATGCACCCAATGGGACGCTTCCCCACCAGGAACTTCCAATTTGGGAGCTTTGATGGTTTTGAGGAGATAAGTGGAGAAATCCTGCACGAAAAGTACTTCAATCGTGATGTATCCTGTTACAACTGCCCGGTGGGCTGCGATAAAGTATATGAAGTCGCCTCTGGTGAATATAAGGGTGTTCTGAACGCCAGCGTGGAATATGAAACGTTGAATTCATTGGGTGCGCGCATTTGCAACAGTAATCTCGCTGCAGTACTAAAAGGAAACGAGATTTGTGACGACATGGGGATGGATACCATCTCTGCCGGAGCAGCGATTTCCTTTGCGTATGAATTGGCAGAAAAAGGCATCCTTCCACCAGACGCCTGGGATGGACTGGAACTGAAGTGGGGGGATTATCATGCGATGGTAGAACTGCTCACTCGCATGGCATACCGCCAGGGAGACCTGGCAGATATGTTGGCTGAAGGCGCCTCCCATGCAGCCCGAAAATTGGGAGGGGATGCAGTCAAATATGCCATGCATGTGAAAGGGCAGGATATATCTGCACAGGATGGTCGTGCCCAACAATCCATGGGATTGGCACATGTCACTTCCAACCGTGGCGCTGACCATTTGAAAGCTTTCCCGGTAATTGATGAAACCGGCTATCCTTCCGAAGCAGTCCGCAGGTACGGTCAGC
Organism: Anaerolineaceae bacterium; assembly: GCA_039680395.1. Lineage (GTDB taxonomy): Bacteria > Chloroflexota > Anaerolineae > Anaerolineales > Anaerolineaceae > UBA4782. Next base: position 2,731 of record JBDKSY010000208.1, read on the forward strand.
AATATATGCCAGAGCTTGTTGACCCGCTGGCTACCCAATACAAAGCCATGATGGTCAAAGATGGCGAAGAATATGGCGCAGTAATTGATTCAATTGGTACATGCAAATCTGGCGGCACCTTTGTTTTGGCTGAAGTGTACTGGCAGGAGACCGCAAACGCCATTTCTTATATTACAGGTATGGAAATGGATGAAAGTCGCTTAAAAATGATCGGCGAGCGCATCTACAACCTGCAGCGCGCGTATAATGCACTGCATGGGATCAATAAGAAAGATGATGTCCTTCCCTGGAGGTTCACCAGGAAACCATCCACATCAGGGAATGCCAATGGAAGCGTATGTCACCTGGAAATTACCTTGCCCGATTATTACCGTTTACGCCAGTGGGACTCTGAAACGGGTCTTCCAACCCGGGGAACAATGGAAGAACTGGGCTTACAGGCAGAGTACGACCAAATGCAAAGCCAAGTGCAATCAGGGAAAGCTGCACTGATCAGGGCATCATTACCCTGGGCTGCACCCTACACGGAAGAGGTAACGGTAGAATTTTAATGAAAGTTACATTACGTTATTTCAACATTCTAAACATCTATACCAATTGCAGGATCGAAACGGTTGAATACGATGCACCATTATCGCTGCAACAATTGGTGATCAATCTGGCACAACGATTTTCCCCTGGTTTTTCCCAGATTGCGCTGCATGAAGGTAAACTGGCACCTCATTTCAGGATATTTATTAATGGAAAACCCATGAGTATAGAAGACACAGAAGTCCAAATCCAGGACGGTGATGAGATCATGATGTTTCCTGCGGTTGCTGGCGGGTAGCCTGGCACGTATTTTGCAACCTCTGGCGTTATGACACGCTACTGGTACAAAATTACATTTCTTTTCCTGTTCATCTCCCTTTTGTTCGCATCTTGTTCAGTGCTTGATAGTAGTCTAGGCTCTGACCATCAGGGTACCCCTGTTCCCTACAACCCCGCCTGGGATGCAGCAGTAATATCTGCATTTCAACAGGGAGTGCAGGGCAGAGAAGATGCAATTGCATTCATGGTCTTTGATGTGAATGTTGACCGGCTGACATTCAGTGAAGATGGCACTCTGGCTTTATTGTGGCTAAACCTTGCTGATCGTGATACCGGAGAATTAATTCCTGCTGAAGCGGGTCTGGCAATTACAGAGCGAACTCAGGGTGATGGAACACACCCCGAAGATTGGAAAGTGACCCTTCAAGCTGACCGTTCCTGGAATAAGACTTTGAAGAAAGTACCGGATGAAGTTTTATTACCTGATCTGAAAGATCGCTATGTTTCGAAGGAGCAACCCCAACAAAAAGGAAAAGTATATACCGGATACAAACTCCCCTATCCTTCAGGAGT
>JBDKSY010000209.1:0-1935 GCA_039680395.1 Anaerolineaceae bacterium
GGAAAATCTTTCCCCTCGCTGGGATCGCGCGGTGAGCTCTTCCCTGTCCTTGAAAGACTGGGGCATACCGTGCTGCCCAAGCGCCCTGCCCTGGCACCCGTTCTGACAGACATGAAGGAATACCAACCCCTTCAGGGCGTTCGCCTGGATGTGGGAGTCACTCTCTGGGAAGATACAAAAAACTTTGCACAGACAGCCGGCAACCTGATCTTCACACAATGGGGTTTGAATGGTCCTGCGGTGATGGATCTCAGTCACCACATCTCTGCACGACCTGGATCAAAACTTTACCTTTCCCTTGATCTTTTGCATTTTCACCAGGCTGAATATGATGAACTTTTGAGTCGAAAGAAAGATACCCTTACCCCCTTAATGGTTTTTCTGGAAGCGTTCTTCCCACCGAAAGTGGCAGCATTTTTCATCCATCAGATGAACCTTCCTTTAGAAATTCGTTTGGATGAACTGAAAGAAAGCGACTTTGCCAGCTTAACCCGGATGCTAAACAACCTGCGTTTTACGGTCATGGGAGTGAAAGGGTTTGAATATTGCCAGCTTTCAGCTGGTGGTGTGCCAGTCACCGAAGTAGACCCAAAAACATTGGAGTCAAAGATCATCCAGGGTCTCTATCTGACAGGAGAAACCCTGGATGTGGTCGGTCCATGTGGGGGGTTTAACTTGCAATTCGCATTCAGCAGTGGCGCCCTGGCTGGGCGGGCAGCTGCATCAGGTGGTTGATTTTCTGCTCCCCTTCTCGATAAACCGCTGATGAATTTCCAATAATCTGGAAGAATCCATCTTCTCCATTATACGATCATACGTCAGATACCCGTTGATCTCGATTTCCACATCGGTGGTCTGGGTGTAAATGGCTGCTGACACTCCCTTTTCTATCAATGGCTCCAATTCATCTTGAAGCAGGCGTATATAAGCTTCTGTCAGTTCTTCTCTGGTTGAATAAAAACGATACCCGAACTTCTTGTTTTCATCCCATACATGCTGACCGATCTTCAAGCTGTACCCGCCGAATTCAGAGATCACCGCTGCAAGTAGATTATCAGGGGAAAGGGATGGCAATTTCTTAAAATAAACATGTTTGCTGATGAAATCGCCTCCACCCTGGTCAAACCAGCCTGAAGCATGGTCAACCAGCCGGGTGGGATCGGCCTTTTTCACTAATTCTGCGATTTCTCTGGCATGGAACTGTCCCCAGCTTTCATTGAAGGGCACCCAGACGGCAATACAGGGGAAGTTATACAGGGTGGCGATCATATCCAACAATTCATCTTTGAACTGCTGGCGATTCTCTTCGCTGGCTCTTCCAAAACGCTTCAGATGTGTCTTATCTCCCTTCCACAATCCCACCATGATCGCCAGGTAGGCTGTCACATCACTGTCGGGCAATCCACCACTGGGCATATCCTGCCAGACGATCATCCCCAGCCGGTCACAGGCTGCATACCAGCGGGCTGGTTCTACTTTGACATGTTTACGGATCATATTGCAGCCAATCTTGCGCGCATACTCAATATCGAACAGCATGGCTTCTTCAGAAGGCGCAGTATACAATCCGTCCGGGAAATACCCCTGGTCAAGGGGACCGTACAAGAAGAGAGGTTGGTTATTGAGCGCAAAATGCTGCCTGCCTTGACTATCAGAGACAAGGCTGAATTTGCGCATGGCAAAATAACTTTCCACCTCATCCAACATAGCCCCATCTTTTTCCAGCTTGAGATGGAGAGGATAAAGGAATGGGTCTGTTGGACTCCAGGGGTGCGCATCAGGGATGGTCAACACCAGAGAACCATCTACCTTGGATCGAGCTGCAGCTATTGATCTTTCATCAACTGAAACGGTTGCAGCCAACGTGACTCCCGTTACTTCACCTGTTAATTTCACTGTAATGCGCAAGGTACCTGAATCCAAATCTGGTATCAG
>JBDKSY010000210.1:0-2950 GCA_039680395.1 Anaerolineaceae bacterium
GCATTGTACAGGCAATTTGGCCCAACATTGTAGTTGAACAACGTCAAGCGCCAGATCATAGAATAATCAACCACTGCATCTGGAGTAACACCAGTTGCATTGGTTACAATCTGGGTGGTCTGGCGGCAGAAAGCAAGTAATGCATGCGATAAATACAGGATACTTTGCTCTGCCCTGGCCTCGTCAATGCCATAAGCACAGGTTGGGCAAGAGGGTGACATCATGGCAAGGAACACGCCAATCGTGTAATCATCCACAGTGTTTTGCTTGCACTGGTTTCCGTAAGCTGCATTACAGGCAATTTGCGCCAGAATAGGACTCCAATGTAAAGCAGTATATGCGCCATAATATGTCAAATGACCAATGCCATAATGCTGGCCATATGTGCCCGGCCAGAATTGGCTCTCATAACGCAATAACTGTTTGAGCATTACAGGGGGTGTGCTGGTATCGCGAAAAGCATCCAGGATCGCCTGGTCGTACATGTTTTGTATTTGCACGACTGCTGGTTTGGCTGCTGCAAGCCCACAAGCATTGGCGTAACCAGTGATACCCAACCCATTATTGGGGCAGTGACTGGCATCAATATAGCCATTCTTTATCAACTGACCGGCAAGGTAGCCATAATTTACTTCGGTATGTAATTCACTGGGAGACGCGGGGACATAGAGCCAGTGCATTTCTTCCTCGGGAATTTCACCACGAGTAAGGCATATCGCGCTGGAAACTGGTGCTTTTTGCACATCGCCAAAAGGAGCGGCTTCTACTTTTTCACTTGCATCAGACAATCCTGCAGTGATTAAGAGGACAGCCAATACTCCCGCTATAATGACTGGCTTATGAGACCATCGCATAGATGTCTTTCGCGAAGCGGATATTATTAGATTAATATACGATGAATCCAGATAAATAGCAATATTAAATCTGAAATGAGTTTATCCTGCAGAATGATCATGATGGTTCAGGTATTCAACAACGAAACATAGCTTTTATCATGGACAAACAAACGATATTTTAGCGGTTGATGCTATCCCACACCCAGTTGGATACTGCAGCCCAGCGTTTATAAGAGACTTCATCACCCAGCATACCATTGCAAGTAAAGGCAGTTACCAATCGTGCATTGCGGTCTGCCCAGACCATGCTGGTCCCCATGCCAAGCGCTGAAAAAGTGGCAGCGCCGCTGCCATACCCCTGTGACCTATCCATTGGGTCAATATCAGCCGTGGTGCATCCACCCATGATCAAACCAAGTCCCCAATTAATGTTGCTTTTAAGATAGTCATCATATCCATCATAATGAGACCTGGCAGCGAGCGCAATCGTTTCAGGTTTAAAGTATTGCCTGCCCTGATATGTCCCTCCATTCAACAACATCTGAAAGAAAGTGGCAAGTTCCAGGGCTGTGCTATGCAGTCCTGAAGCAGGCATGAGAGCATGGCGAATAACAGACAGGTTAAACAGCCATGCATGTTTTTTTGAACCTGAAGGTAATGCTAATAATTTCGGGCTTGATCGCAGTTCAGCTTTTGGCATACGCATCCAGGTATGGTTCAATTGCATGGGCTCAAAAAAAGTAGTGTGCAAATATTGGTCAATTGAGACGCCAGTAACCCGACGGACAACTTCACCCAGGATAAAGCCAAAATTCACCAGATGGTAAGCCGTTTGTGTTCCGGGAGAAAACAAAGCTTTTTCGCGCGCCACATTGCGGGTAACCAGTTTCCAGGAAGGCCATAAGATCGTCTGTTTATATAGATGAGGAGCCGGGATGCCAGCCTGATGCAATAAGGCATGCCGGATGGTGGCTGTTTCTTTCCCTTTTTGACCAAATTCAGGCCAATATCGGGCAACTGGTGCCTCCAGCTCTACTTTTCCTTCTTCCATCAACTTCCAGATAGCAGCAGCAGTGAATGCCTTGGAAATCGAAAAGGTCATAAATGGGGTATCACTGGTGATAGATGCTGTATCAGGTGCTGTGCCTGCGAGATTGACCCGAAGTTCATTCTGGTGAAAAACGGCAACCTGTGCCGCAAAACCAGATGGTTGCTGTTTTAGCAGGCTCTGGAACTGTTCAGTTGCTGGTGAAAAGTCAGCCATTTCACGTTCTCCTGGATAAAAACTGTTTGAACATATTAAATTGTACTAAAACTGTATAATCACAAATTCCATTGTTTACGCAGGGTTTCTGCTTCATTCAGGATCCTCTGCCAGCAAGCATCAACCCCTTTCGCGGTGTGAAGAATGGTGCACACGGGTGCACCAGCAGGGATCTCTTCCCCTGCATGGGGTATATCCACCAGCCTGTCAGAAACCCAGGTACGAGTATCACCCACCTGAATATCATGTGTAGCGTATACGATCCCTTTTCCCCAGGTGATGCCAGATTCAAATCTGGGAAGCATTGCTGGAAGGTTACCCTGACAGGCATCCACATGCATCTGAAAGGCATTGATATTTAATAAGCTCTCAAACAGTTCAAATGAAGCTGGAGGCCGAGGATTCACCTCTATCAGATAAGGGACACTCTCATGAAGAATAAAATCTATGCCATTCAACCCCACCAGACCGAAAGATGCGGTAAGTGAATTGATAGCCTTCTCGATGGTTTCTCGTAAAGCAGCATCCTCATACGGTGCCACATTCCCACTCCAGGCATAACCTGGAGCACCCAATTCTTTTACCCCAGCGAATTGACGGGTGATCCCCAGCAGCAAAGCATTTTTGCCATCCGCAAAAAAAAGGGCAGATGCCAGTACCCCATCCGTTACCGCCTGCAGCACCTCGCTGGACTTCAACGACGTTTTCCCATCCCACTCCCACACACCCATTCCCCCACTGTGACCGCCATCTTTGATCAGATATTTGCCCGCTGCTGGTAAACCATCATCTGGATAGAAAGTTTGAGGTATACACATCCCTGTACCGGCTAATGGGATGTAGAGGTTTC
>JBDKSY010000211.1:0-2545 GCA_039680395.1 Anaerolineaceae bacterium
CTGGCTGCTTATGTATGGAAAACCACAGCGGATCCATTTGTTGGTAAGCAAACATTTTTCCGCATTTATGCTGGTTCAATGAGTGCTGATAGCCGCGTCTGGAACAATTCAAAAAATGTTGAAGAGAGAATGGGAAACCTTTTCTCGCCTCGCGGCAAAGAAACCATCACCCTTAAAGCACTCCATGCTGGTGATATCGGATGTGTGGCAAAGTTAAGCGAAACTACCACAACCAATACATTTTGTGATCGTTCCAGCGGTTATATTCTGCCAATTCCACAATATCCTCATTCCCTTTACCAGGTTGCGATCTTCCCCAAGACCCAGGCCGATTCTACCAAGATCAGCCCTGCACTTACTCGCCTGTGCGAAGAGGATATGACCCTATCCTGGAAGATGGATCCATCAACAAACCAGACTATTCTGCAGGGTATGGGCGATCAGCACATTGATGTAGCAATTCGCCGTGCTGAAAGTAAATTCCAGGTCAATTTGCTAATTGATATTCCAAAGGTGCCATACAAAGAAGCGATCAATAAAAAAGCTTCTGCCATGTACCGCCACAAAAAGCAAACCGGTGGTTCAGGCCAGTTTGGTGAAGTCCATCTGCGTGTCGAGCCCTTCCCCGAAGGCGATTTCGAGATCGCCAACGAAATCTTCGGCGGTGCAATTTCATCAAGCTATATTCCAGCCATTGAAAAAGGTATCCGCAGTGTCATGAAAGAAGGTATTCTGGCTGGGTATACTGTTTCGGGTGTGCGTGTTGCGGTATTTGATGGGAAAGAGCACCCTGTGGATTCAAAACCAATTGCATTTGAAATCGCTGGGCGTGAAGCCTTCAAGCTCGCTTTTAAAGACGCCAACCCAATTCTGCTCGAGCCGATCATGAATGTTAAGATCGTCGTTCCCGAAGCCAACATGGGTGATGTAATGGGCGACCTTAACACTCGCCGTGCCCGTATTCAAGGTATGGAAACCGAAAAAGGAAAATCAACCGTTTCTGCTCAGGTACCTCTGGCTGAAATGCAGCGCTACACAACTCAACTGCGCTCCATCACCGGTGGCCGTGGTATCTTTACCATGGAATATGACCACCATGAAATGGTTCCACAGCATGTGGCAGCAGAGATCATCGCAGCCCGGCAAAAAGAGCAAGAAAGTCACAAGGAAGAATAATTATTCAGTTGATCGAATTAGAAACCAGGTGCTTGCGCCTGGTTTTTTTCTTGAAGAGGAAAGAAAATGGAAAATCTTGAAGAAGTTTGGGACGCATTATTATCCAGGCAGTCAGACCTGATCAGACAGGCATTCGATACTTTAGATCAGGCAAGCCAAAAAGTGGTGATATCTCATCTGCATCGCATGGTATCTGAACCAGACTGGCACCCTGAACAGCAGATTTCTGCGAAGATCGCCCTGGATACCATTGAGACTGGAAATTCAGTCGAATTGCATTAATGAGGTACAATTGACCAATTCAGGAGAGCCAATGAAAGTTTCAGTATTTGGTGCAGCAAACCCCAAACCCGGAGAGAAACCTTACGAAGATGCGTACAGGTTGGGTAATTTGTTAGGGAAAGCTGGACACACCGTGCTTACTGGTGGTTATATCGGAATGATGGAAGCAGTATCTCATGGCGCATCAGATGCTGGTGCACATGTGATCGGTGTTACCTGTGACGAAATAGAGAACTGGCGACAAATTACACCCAACGCCTGGGTCAAAGAAGAATGGCGTTTGCCTACCCTTCATGAACGTCTCATCTCCTTATTGGATGGCTGCGACGCAGCCATTGCGCTCCCCGGTGGTGTCGGCACTCTGACAGAGATCCTCATGCTTTGGAATCGGCTTGCCATTCACTCTACCCCACCCAGACCATGTATCATCATTGGCGAACCCTGGCAGAAAGTATTTCTTGCTCTCCGAGATAACCTGGGGCAATACATCAAAGAGCATGATTGGGATTACCTGCAATTTGTGCCCGATGTTGATGGCGCTGTCTTACAAATTAACAAACATCAGTCCAGTAAAGGCTGAAATTTTAACTTTTTGAGTGAATATGAGCGAAGAGAAATTACCTACCCGAGCAGAAAATTTTTCAGAATGGTACAACACACTGGTTCAGCGAGCTGAACTGGCAGATTACGCCCCTGTACGAGGCTGCATGGTCGTGCGTCCCTATGGCTGGGCGATATGGGAGAATATCCAGGGAGCTTTGGATAAACGGTTCAAAGCCACAGGGCATGTCAATGCCGCGTTCCCATTATTCATCCCCATGTCATTTCTGGAAAGAGAAAAAGAGCACGTGGAAGGGTTTTCTCCAGAGCTGGCAGTGGTCACCATTGGTGGTGGTGAAACCCTGGAAGAGCCGCTGGTTGTTCGCCCAACTTCTGAAACCATCATTGGCCACATGTATTCCAAATGGATCAAATCTTACCGCGATCTGCCCGTTCTGATCAACCAGTGGGCGAATGTGGTCCGCTGGGAAATGCGCACTCGCCTGTTCCTTCGCACATGCGAATTCTACTGGCAGGAAGGGCACAC
>JBDKSY010000212.1:0-5654 GCA_039680395.1 Anaerolineaceae bacterium
AGAGGTTTGATGGCATCGTTTTTCTTGCCTGTGCTAAGGAGAACTTTGGCAAGCTCCTTTGCAATAGATAGATCCAATGGCCACTTCTGAAAACCATTCTGCAAGATTTGTTCCGCTTCTACGTAATTGCCAAGACTGCCTAAGGTTTTTCCTAGTTTCAAAGCTGTATTTGAATGCCTGGGGGCTAAATTTACACATTTCTTTAAAAATGGAATTGCTTCGGATGGTTCACCAGTATTTAATAACCCATCAGCCAGAGCATAATTAATTTCGACCGATTCAGGATTGGCCATACATGCTTTTCGTAAAACTTCAACGGAAGTATTCTCATCTCCCGTTCTTGCATAAGCTGATGCTAATGCCAACCAGGAGTCTTGATCATCAGCATTCAACAAGACAGCATTATTAAAGGCATCAATTGCTTCTGAAGTCTGATCAGTCTGTATAAAGGATTTTCCTTTAATGCGATAAGCTTCAGCACTGTTGTTATTATTCTCAATCACCTGCTGTGTGATGATCTGTACTTCGTCATCCCTGTGAGTGTGAAAAGCTGCTTGTGCCAATCCTAGCAATGCAGCTTCTTCTTTTCTTTCATCATCAACCAGTATCTGCTTCCAGGTTTGATAAGATGCTTCCCAATCATTCATTGCCCCATAAAGATCAGCCAACCGGTATTGAGCTTGTATCGCTTCCGGGTTGAGACTGGCTACAATTTCAGCATAAAGGATGGCATTGGTATGGTCACCCAGGTTTTCAAGAATTATGCTGATAGCATTAAGTAACCCTTCATCAGTAGGCCGATATTTCAGGAATAGCAAAGCCACCTGAAGCGCATCCTGATCTTGCCCCAATTCTTGGAGTTGATCAATCAACAATGATGGATCGGAATCCAGTATATATTGCGGTATTTGAACAACACTCTTCCCACTGGCTGCACGTTCGATCAGCTTGGCAGTGATGCTCATTACCAGCTTTCCAGCTTCAGCAATATTTCCATTTTCTTTTAGAGATTTTAAGGATGATAATTCTACGCTAATTCCATCATCACCATCATCGTAGAAAACATGCGCATGTTTATCCTCAATAGCTCTTTGCTGCAGTGCAACATTTGCTTGAATTTTCCCCAGTTCCTCTTTACAGGCATTCAATATCGAATTGGCTTCATCCATTTTCCCTGCAGCCTGATAGATCATTGCCTGATTACGTAAAGTTGGAATTTCATTCAATCCAATAGAGATATCCAGTTTCGAATTTTCGATCATATTTTTTGCCACCTGTTGCGTCAACGATTTCCGCCCACTTATTGAAATGATCTGTAAAGTGATGGCTTTTTGTTTGATATTGGCTTCTTTTACAAATTCTGAAATTTGTAGCGCAAGTTTTTCCTCTTCAATGGGTTGGCACAAAGCACAATGTATCACCATTTCGAGAGGAGAATTTCCAAAAGTCAGTTTTTCCATGGGGATGCAGGCATAAACTGCTTTCCATCCATTCGTATCTAATGCGAAATCCTTCTTATCGAGATGAAGAAGGTGCCCTTTCTCGTGTTTCTGAGAGGTTTTTTCCATGTCAGAATGGCATAAAACAATTGCTATTGCCTGTGCAAGTGAAAATATTGCCTGAAAAGGTTTCTCTGCTGTGTTCATCATCTGAACTGCTTTTTGATTTGCCTTCGCCAGAGATGAATTGTCCTCACGCAAATACCCTAAATCATGTAAGCCTAATCGTTCAGGAGTCCACTGGCTTACATCTGCAAAGAGAGGGTTATCCAGCAACTCCGGTAGATTTTTTGATACAAAATTCCAAACCAGAGGTTCTTGCATGATTGCAGGAACCAATATCTTGATCTGGGTGGGATTAAAGTGTTTCCGCAATTGGAAATAAAAATTATCTGGAGTCATCGCAGCTCCCTCCCAACGGGTATTCCAGTGAATTTATTAGCCTATCTGAACGATCAAATAATAAGCAGCACCAATGAAAACAAACCCAATGATGATCATGAAAGCACCAACACCAGATGTTGTTTTCACCAACTGATTGAGTGCATCAACCAGGGAGGAAGCATTGCCTACCAGACCAGCCATATCTTCAGCCAGACCTTTTTCTGCCAGTTTGGCAGTCTGGGTGGCAAGCGTTCGAATATCTTCACCTACAACTTTTGAGAGGAGGATGTATACCCCTGCGCCGATGGAAATGACTCCCATCACAAACAAGCAGATTACCATTGTTACGATCAAGTCTGAAATAGCCATAAGAAAACCTCCTGAATATATCCTCAGGAGGTTATGATGCAAGTTATGTGCCAGCCTGATCAGGCTGCTTTTATTATGTCAGATGAAAAATGCTGGACATCCAGCTCTGCACCATCACAGAACAATACCGCCCTCTCGATCGCATTGTTGAGTTCACGGATATTCCCTGGCCAGCGATATTCAACCAGAGCCTTCAATGCCCGGCTGGTGATCCCCTCGATATTCATTCCCAATTTAGCATTATATTGGCGGATAAAATGACCAACCAGTTCGGGAATATCGCCTTTACGCTCGCGTAATGGAGGAAGATGAAGATCAACAACTTTCAGGCGATAGTACAGATCTTCTCTGAATTTTTCTTCTTCGATCAAGACAGGGATTTTCCGATTGGACGCAGCAACAATTTGAACATCCACTTTGATCTGGCTTGTACCACCCACTCGCCGGAACGAACGATCTTCTATGGCGCGCAGCATTTTCGCTTGAATATCCATTGGCATGGAAGATATTTCATCGAGGAAGAGGATTCCGCCATCGGCAACTTCCATCAACCCATATTTTCTTTTTTCAGCACCGGTAAATGCGCCTGCTTCATACCCAAATAGTTCCGATTCCAGCATTGTGTTTTGTATGGCAGCGCAATTTTCCGGGATGTATGGCTTGCTTGCCCGTGGGCCATTTTTATGGATGAATTGAGCGAGCAGATCCTTTCCAGTGCCAGTTTCACCTGTAATTAAAACTGAAACAGAAGCCGCAGCCGCACGGATAGCCTGATCCATCACATCTTTCATGACCTGCGATTCACCTACAACCATATTGACTTTCTGCTGCTGTGCTTCGCGTAAATGAGCCAGTTCACGCCTCATAGCGATCATTTCTGCAGCTCGTTGAATGGACTGTTCCAGCCGGCTCAACTCAATTGGCTTTTGCAGAAAATCATGTGCACCATTCTTCATGGCGTCTACAGCCATATCAATATCGCCATGCGCAGTGATAAGAATGATTGGCGGTCTGACAGCCATGTGAGCTGTTTCGTGCAACAAGTTGGGACCATATTCGTCTTTCAATTGAACATCAAGCAATATCACATCCCCATCGCCTCGTTGGATGTGCTGCCTGGCTTCAGTCAATGTTGCAACACCGACGACTTCATACCCCTTATTCGTCAAGAAAATGCTCAAGTTGGTACGAGCATTTTCTTCGTCATCAACAACTAGTATTGTCAATCCCATTATGCTTCTCCGGATGGTACAGGTATCGCAGGTAAGTATACATGAAAAACCGTGCCTCCGGGAAATGTACTTACGTTAATACTTCCTTTATGAGAGTTGATGATCTGTCTGGTGATCGCCAGACCCAATCCAGTCCCCCTGGCTTTCGTTGTCGCAAAGGGCTCAAAAAGACGTGCACGCATATCATCGGAAATACCAGGTCCAGTATCTGAGATGGATATTTCTATTTGTGGTTGGCTGGTGATTTCAGCGTTCTTCCTGATCTTTATTGCCAGCGTACCTCCACTTTCGCTCATGGCTTCAGTGGCATTGGTAAAAAGGTTGATGAAAACCTGCTCAAGCGAGCGTTTATCCCCCGATACCATAGGAAGGCCAGGTTCTGCCTGGTAAAAAGGCTCCACATTCACATTCATCAAGCGTGGTCGCCAGCGATCGAGAAGCCGTTGGAGAAGCATACCAATATCCAATGGTTCATATTTTTGTTCAACCTGTTTTGAAAAAGCCAGAATGGATTCCATGAGGTGGATCAAGCGGGTGCAGTCATTTTGTGCATTTGTGATCAATGTCTGACTGGTATTATCGTTTTTATACAGCTCGCTTAGAACCTGCATTCCAGTAGAAATGTTATTGATCGGATTGCGCACTTCATGAGCAAAAACCTGCATTAATTCACCCAGAAATGCTCTTTGCTCCAATTGCTGTGTACGTACCTGGATCTGTTCATGCTCACTGATGTCATTGATGAACACCAGTATTCCCTGTAATTCTTCATCCGGCAATACGGGGATTACCTGCAGATTGACAGGAAAAGCCTGTCCATTCCGCCGGTGCAATAATTCATTGCCCATATCATGGGTCGGAATACCTTCTTTTGCGGCGGCCAGGGCTGGAAGAAGTCCGGTAGGTCCAATGAGCACATTCTCGATGGATTGTTCGATTATCTCCCGATTGGCATAACCCAACATTTCCTCTGCGGCTGTATTAATAGCAGTAATACGAAAATCTTGATTTAAAATCAGAATGCCTTCTTTTGAATTATTTAAAAGACTTTCACGTAGAGATAATAACTTTTGCTGTTCATGATTTTCTTCAGAGAGATTATTGATCAGCAAATAATATTGGAAAATTCCTGTAATAACCTGTGCGAGTTTTTCAAGAACGGGCAGGTAATCCTTTTCAGGTATTTTATCCTTGGCACCTGCTACCACCAATCCCAGGTATGCACCATCCCTCCCAAGGGGAGCAGATATTACATATCCCAGATTATTCATCCTGCTGAAGCGATGAATATCGGTTACAACCCTGCGCCCAGGTACCCATTCCAATGGTAATGCAAGCCGGATCAGGTCTGTTGATGAAACAGAATCAGGAAAATGGAATATTTCACCTGCATCAATGATACGAGTCAATTGAGGGAAGCTGGCTTCTGCTTGATAAATTGCTACACTGTCAAGTTGCAGCATCTTCTTTGCAACACCAATAAGTTTTTCTAAAGCAGATTGTAGCGATTCGCCATCAGAGATATTCACCAGCTCGAGCAGCTCAAGTGCCAGTTCATCCGGTTTTACTTCTTCATCCTTTTTCATTTCTGGTACGTTTCGTAACCGAATAAGAAGAAAATGCTTATCCGAATTTAAACCCAACGAATTGGCGATCATTTTGGTTGATTCACGATTTCGACGTTTAACAACGACTGGAAATTCTTCTCCGTAAACTGCGTTATCAGGAAAGCTTTCTGGGAAAAGCCTGGTTATTTCATTGCCAATTAACTCGTTTCTGGAATATGCGGTCAATCTTAATAATTCGCTATTGGGTAGCAGAATTTCATTGTTATCGTAATCCAGAACAACAGCAGGTTCGTTCAAAAGGTTTAAAAGTACACCAAACTCCGTCAAACCGGGTTCATTTTCCCTTGTAACGGAGTTTTTGGATGGGATCTGCACAGGTTGCTTCATGCTGCTTTTCTTACGTCCTGCCTTAAGTGGGCTGGAAGGATATTTTCCATGGCGCGGTATTTTGCGACAGTACGTCTTGCCACGGAGAAACCTTCCTTCTCAAGTATGGTCACTAATTCAGCATCGCTCAATGGATGCTTCTCTTCAGAAATTATATCCCGTAATACCGTTCGGATATTTAATGAGCGATCGAAAAATTTATCCAGTGGTACGAT
>JBDKSY010000213.1:0-3669 GCA_039680395.1 Anaerolineaceae bacterium
AAGAAGAACAGATTACCTTGCAATTCTGCAAAGTATCCAGTAAAGGGAATCCGTAACTTCTTTTCAGGAAGGTTGTTTTATCAGAAGGTGTTGATTGTCGAAAAATTATTATTTATTCAAATGAGGAGCTTCTTGTTGAATAATTCCCATATTACTGCTAATGAAATAAAGCAATCCATTCGGGCGAAAGTATCTGACGCTCTTGTTGAATACCGCCCCGAACTGGGTGGTTCGATCGCATTACCCGATCCGGTATTTGACCTGGCATTGGATCACTACATCACCGATTTTCGTCAGAGTGATGTGGCGAATTCACGCTTGATTGCATTACCTGAATGGAAAAATGCAAAACGCATATTTATCACTCCTGACAATAGCACACGATTCCTTCGCGAGGTTGCAATCCGTGAAGAAAAGGAAGTGATCATGACAACCTATGGCATCCGGCGTGGTTCAGTGCTGGTCACGCGCGATATGGTGCCTGACGGTCAGGAGGAGTATGCATCCACGCTCGTTGGAATGGAAAAATTTGGGCAACCGCTGCCCAGCATCACTGACCTGGAAGCAGCAGGGTCAGTGGATCTCATGGTAACTGGCGCACTTGCAGTCAGCAGCGTGCATGGCGGGCGAGCCGGCAAAGGCGCAGGATGGTTTGATGCAGAATGGGGTATTTGGAGTACTTTGAAACTGATCACTATGCAGACTCCGATCTTTTGCCCGGTTGCGGATGTTCAGGTGGTATCTGAGGCTTTCACACTTGATGACTGGGATAGTCGAATTACTCATCTGGCAACACCTAGCCGATTGATACGTATTGCTGTTGAGCAACAGCCATCTGGCATTCTATGGGACAAAATAATCACTGAGAAGCAAATGAACTGGCTTCAAGCTATTCCTTATATGCGTGAATTATACAATCGCGCTTTTCATAAGGAATTACCAATAATCGCAGTTCAAGACTGAAATGGCAGAAAGCCATAGCAAGTCTTTGGTACTGAAATTTTATTGCTAATGGAGAAGAAGATGTCAACTGAGTATATTTCAAAACGTGATCCAGCTTTAAAAGGGCGGTTTGCCCTGGTCATGGCGGTGGCTATTGCAGCCCTGGGGTGGGTGATGATGACTATTGGCAGCAGCCCTTCAGTGAAAGGTGCGAGCTTTTTGTGGCTTCCTGCCGCACTGCAGTTGGTTGCCGGTGTGTGGTTGGGCCCCTGGTGGGGTTTTCTGGCTGGTGGTCTGGGCGCTTATGCAGCCGGGATCTTGGCCTACGGCGGTTGGGGAATCGTAGACATTATCATGAACCCTATCTCTGGTGGCCTTGCCAATGCCATGCTGCCTGCACTTCTTTTTACCCTGTTAAAGATTGATCCGACCTTTGGAACCCAAAAGGCTTCTGAAATATTAAAAGGAGCTATGAGGTTATTGATCGTATTACTGCTTGTGCTTGGCGCTGGCTTACTCAATATATTTCTAGCTATACCCTTTCCATGGGGTTACCTGTTACCTCTTGCGGTGCTCATTATCAGTGGATTTTTCTTACTGCGGAATCTGTCGCTCAAAAAGCGTGATTTCATCCTCGCAGTTCTTGTAGCTGTAGTTTCATGCCTCCTCTCTGCCATCATTGGAGCATTAGGTGCCGTTGTAGGAGGGAAACCACTTCTTGCTGCATTGATTGATCCAGGAATTGGTTGGTTTGCCGGAGATGTGGTTTCCGCTATTCTTGGCCTGTTCCTTTTACCGTTATTTACAAAACGTTTACAGGATGCAGGGATAGCACGATAGGTAAGTATCATTATTGGTAGGATTGTTCGAGATGTCACAGTGTCTACTCTTGTAGATGCTGTGACATCGGATAGTTTAATAGAGATAGACTTGTGGAGTATTTATGGGTGTAAGTCAGAATGTTTCTAGTTCCCGCAGAGGTTTAGCCTTTATTCCCCCTGTACCCAGGTTGGCAATCGTTTTTCTATGCAGCATGCTGTATATTTTTATTCACCAGTTATATGTTGCAATTGGATTAATGATCGTTGGGGTTGTGATCTATTTCTGGAGCTGCAGGAAGAATTTAGGTCTGGCAATTGCTGCCATCTTCCCGGGGGTGATGCTTTTTCTTTATAACTGGTTGCTTTCTCCCGCTGATGCTGGAGGATGGCATTGGTGGATATTGCATATCAATCAAGTGGGACTGGAACGTGGTTTAGTGAATGGCTCGCGGTTGATAGGTGTGATGTTGATCTCTTTCGCCTGGCTCAATATCACTCCCATTCCAGAGATGTACCAATCATTGAGCTGGATCAAACCCATACGACCGTGGGTGTTGGAGCTGCTGCGCGGAGTTCAGATCATCAAACGTGAATTCATTATTATGACCCAATCGCTGATCATCCGTGGTCTGAAATGGGATTCACCTCTGGCAAATGTTCGCAACCTGGTGCCTTTGGCAATGGCGATCATCCCACGGGTGGCTGATAATGCACAAAAGACAACTTTTGCCATGCAATCACACCAAAAACCACAGAAAGAGCCAGAGTCACAAACCGGCATCCAGGTGGATCAGGTATGCGTACGTTATTCTCCTTCTCTGCCAGATGTTCTGCATGATATCAACCTCAGTATTAAACCAGGAGAATTTATTTATCTGGCTGGAACGGATATGGCAGGAAAAACCACTTTATTGCGCCTGATGGGAGGGGTTGTTCCAAGAATTATGGGCGAATACAGGGGTGATGTAACGATTGATGGTCTGTCAGCTCATTCGATCGAGTTGAGTGAATTAAGTCACCTGGCACGATATGTGGCACCTGAACCATTCACTTCTATCTATGGGATAACCGTAGGACAGGAGATCAGCTTTCTTACAAAAAATGAAGAAGAAGGTCATGCGATCCTGCGCACGATGGGTATCGAGCATCTATGGAACCGCGAAACGACCAAACTTTCAGGTGGGCAGCAGGTGCGCCTGGTTTTAGCAGGCGCATTGGCTTCACATGCCCGTTATTTATTACTGGATTCACCCATGCAGGAGTTGGATCCTGAGGGGCGCGCTGATTTTCTCGAAACGCTTTATGCCTTGCACCGTTCGAACCAGATGACTGTGATAGTTGCCGATCCATTCTGGCAGCAATTGCGTCCGTTGATTTCGCGAGTGCTGGTAATGGAAGAAGGAAAACTTATCGAAGATCTATCTGCGGATAAGTTTTTCACTGATGCATGGCTGGAACGTTGCCATTTACTCAATGCTCAAGCATTGAAGCCACAAACGGAATCTGGCAATGTATTAGCGGAACTAGAAAATGTCTCAGTGAGTCTGGAAGGGAATCCCATTTTGAAAGGGATGAATTTACAGGTAAATGCTGGTGAATTGTTATCCATCATGGGCCCGAATGGTTCAGGGAAGACAACTGCCATGTTGACACTGGCAGGGGCGATCAAACCCAACCAGGGGCAGGTGCGGAAAGGTTGCCGTGTCGCTTATATATTCCAGGATGCGAAGTTGCAGATCGTGTCAGATACGGTAGAAAATGAGCTGCGATTAGGTCCAAACATTTTAAAGTGGGAAAAAGAGCGAACTGATGAATTCACAACCAAAGGATTAGCCTGGGTTGGAATAGATGGTGAGACAAACACCCTGGATATTCATACATCACAGGCGCGCATGCTTGAGATTGC
>JBDKSY010000214.1:0-4382 GCA_039680395.1 Anaerolineaceae bacterium
GTGTCATACTCATCAACAACAACAGGTTTACGAACTACTGCACCTGTCGCCAGAATTCCACTTTCTGGCGGGTTGATGACGGCATTGAACTGCGGGATACCGAACATGCCCAGGTTAGAAATTGTAAAAGTGCCACCCTTGACTTCGCTTAAAGTCAGTTTGCCTTCTCGAGCGCGTTTGCTCAAGTCAACGATCTTCTCGGAGATCTGGCTAATGGATAAGTGATTGGCATTCCGGATCACCGGAACGATCAACCCTTCATCGAGGGCAGTGGCAACACCGATATTGACATCTTCCCACAGGTAGATACTCTGATCTATCAGTGAAGCATTCATAGATGGGTTGCGCTCCAATGCCCAGGCGATCACTTTTACCAACATGGCGGTAAGGCTCACTTTGCTTCCAGATTGTTTGGCAGCAATGTCGTTCAATCGCTTGCGAGCTTCTTCAAGGCGGGTGACATCTGCTTCAGCGGTCAAGAAAATGTGCGGAACGTCGCGGAAACTGGCTTGCAGGCGTTCGGCGATTTTCTGCCTCATGTTTGTCATCGGAATAACTTTGGCTGAACGTTCACCAACGCTGGTTGTTGCTGGTTGTACAGCGGGCTGCACACTGGGTTTCGCCATCGGTTGAGCAGCAGGTCTCGCTACAACATCCTGAGCCTGAATGCGTCCACGCGGGCCACTGCCCGTAAGGTTTTCCAATGCAATACCGGCTTCTTGAGCCAGGCGGCGGGCAGCGGGCGTTGCTGCGATTTTTCCAGCTTCAGTGGGTTCGACTGCAGCAACAACTTCTCCTTGCAGGCTCTTCGCATAGGCTTCAACATCTTCACGGCTGATACGACCACCATGTGATGGGACTTCGTTAATGTTGACACCCAGTTCCAGTGCAGCACGCAGGGCAACGGGGGTTGGTGTTGCAGCAACTTTGGCTGTCTCTACTGCTTTAGCAGCGGGGGTAGCTGTACCTGCCGTTCTTCCAGGAATGTCATTGATCGTTTCGCCTTTGCCGAGGATATAAGCGATCGTTGTGGCGATCGGAACTACATCACCTGCCTTGAATCGAATATCTACCAGGGTACCAGTGGCTGGAGCAGGGACATCAATGGCAACTTTTTCGGTTTCAACCACCAAAACGGTTTCATCTTGTTTAACCTCATCACCTTCGGACTTGTTCCAGGAGATAATGGTGGCTTTCTCCTGATCCATGTCAACTTTCGGCATGATAAATGGAGTAGGCATTAGTATTTCCCTTTCAAAATCGCACGCACTTCGCGTTCAATATCCTCTTCTTGTGGTACTGCTGCACGTTCAAGGCCTCTACTGTAGGGGATTGGAGTGTCAGTACCGGCTAACCTGCGCATTGGTGCATCCAGGTAATCGAATGCAGAACTGCCAGATATGACAGCCATGATCTCACCAGCCCAACCCGCAGTCTGGCAGGCTTCGTGAACTACCAGTAATTTGCCAGTCTTGGTCACGGAATTGATGATCGCGTCGTTGTCCAATGGGCGCAGTGTGCGCACATCAACTACCTCGATGTCAATTCCTTCTTCAGCCAGACGTTTGGCTACTGCTAATGATTTCATCACCATTATGGCACTTGAAACAATTGTCAGGTCTTTCCCTTTCCGTTTGATATCGGCTACACCAAATGGGATGGTGTAATCACCTTCTGGAACCTCACCCTTGGTCTTGTACAGCAATTTATGTTCTACAAAAGCAACCGGGTTGGGATCGCGAATGGCGGAAAGAAGCAAACCTTTTGCATCGTAAGGAGTGGATGGGACTGCGACTTTCAGACCGGGGATATGCATCAAAAGCGTTTCAAGTGATTGTGAGTGTTGTGCTGCGGCACCAGTGCCGGAACCACCAGGCATACGGATCACCATTGGTACGGTAGCTTTACCACCGAACATGTAGTGCATCTTTGCAGCCTGGTTGGCAATTTGATCCAGGGTTAGCAGCGTGAAATCCATGAACATGATCTCAACAATAGGGCGCATGCCTAACAGTGCCGCACCAATACCTGCACCAATAAATGATGGCTCTGAAATGGGGGTTTCACGAATGCGTTCTGGTCCAAATTCATCCAACATGCCATGGGAGACGCCAAATGCGCCACCATACCTACCAATATCCTCCCCCATAAGGAATACACGATCATCTCGCTTCATTTCCTGCCACATGGCTTGGCGGATTGCTTCAGAATAAGAAATCTCAGGCATAGACATACTCCGTAACAGTACTTGGATCTGGATCCGGAGATGCTTCAGCAAAGGCTACAGCATCTTCGTTGATTTTTAAAGCTTCTTTTTCAAGTTTGTCTGCAGATTCATTGGTGATGATCTTTGCTTCGACCAGTTGAACACGGAATCGTTTAATGGGGTCTTTGTTTTCGCGCCAATCTTCGATTTCTTCTTTGCTGCGATAAAGGTTGCGATCACTTTTTGAGTGACCAAAGTAACGATAAGTTTGGGTTTCAATAAGTACTGGACCATTGCCAGCGCGAATATACTCTGCGGCTTTCTTTCCGGTTTCATAAACCAGAAGAAGGTCATTTCCATCAACCACATACCACGGAATACCGTAAGCTTCTGCACGTTGAGCAATAGGCAATTTGGCGGTGGCACGGGCAACATCCATGGACATGCCATATTTGTTGTTTTCGCAAATGTATAACGCCGGCAGTTTCCAAAGTGCAGCCATATTCATGGTCTCATGGAATGTACCTTCATTGGAAGCACCATCACCAAACATGGTAACGACCATGGCATCACCCATTTTTTGCATCTGAATTGCCATACCAACACCCAATGAATGGGGGATACCGCCACCCACAATACCATTTGCACCCAGGTTGTTGGTGGTGAAATCTGCAATGTGCATGGAACCACCACGACCTTTGCAGTAGCCGTTCTCTTTTCCAAGGAATTCTGACATCATCAAATTGATGTCAGCACCTTTTGCAATGAAGTGGCCATGGCCGCGATGGGTATTGATCAGGTAATCTTCTTTTTTCATGCATTTGCTGATACCTACTGCGACTGCTTCTTGCCCGGCGGAAAGGTGCATGGTTCCATGTACTTTACCCAGTGCGTAAAGACGATCGGCCATATATTCGAATTGGCGGATCAAGTACATTTTGCGTAGCATATCAATAAGCATTTCATTCGATAGCCCTAACCGGGCTACTTTATCAGTAAATGTCTCCATAGTTTTTGCTTTTGGCATTTATACCTCCTAAGGGTTTGTTTGGTTAACCGTAGATAAAATATTTGAGGCTGTTATGCTGTCTGTAACCAGCATATTTACAACACCGGTCCGCAATGCTCCAATGATGGCGTTGACTTTTCCAGGACCGCCTGCAACACACAATCTTTTCGGAATGCGCAAGAGATCTTCGCTTTGTATTGTTATCTGCCGTTTAAAGAAATCATCTTTAAAGAATTCGCCATTAATATTAAAATGATTGCCTGCGATATCTCCTACTGCTCCGGCATCATGTAACCGTTGAAGTTCTTCTACCTGTACATATCCTGAAAGGTAGTAGCTGGAATACTGTACTTCTGTTGTTCCAATTCCTAACAAGGCAATATCCACCTGTTTTCCAAGTTCGATAGTCTCCTGGATTCCAGGAGAATCCATAAATGCTCTGGCGATATCTGGGGTTTGGCACAGGTAAGGAGCGTTGATGAAATATGCTTCCCCACCCACTTTTTCTGCAAACCGCTGTACAAGCGCATGACCATCATACTCCTGTGTGCGGGCACCAAAGGCTCCAATCAATTGAACAACTTTGATTGGTATGGCATAAGAAATTTCCAGGGCATCAACTGTCGCGCTGATCGAAGTGCCCCACGCCAAACCAACAGTCTTTCCAGGGGTTAACATGGGTAATAAAAGTGAAGCGCCAGCCCGACCCAGGTCGGCAAGCATCCGTTGATGGTCGTTTTGCGTTCTGATCGAAGTGACAAGAACTGATTGGAGATCAAAAAGGCTCTTTAATTGTTCTCCTATAATCTTCTCTGACTGAATGGGGCGGTGAATACGAATTTCAACGATCCCCCGATTGCGGGCATCTGTCAGCATTCGCGAAACCATAGAACGCGAGACGCCCACTTCATCAGCGATCACTGACTGGTCTTTTCCTTCGATGTAATACATTTCAGCGACATTGGCTAGTAAATTGACTCTATCAAGGGTATTTGAATTTTCGGTCATAGAAAGTCCGTAAATCACCTTTGTGATATGAAGTTCACTTATGTGAGTATAGCATATGCGTTAAGGCTTGTCAATATTATATGATGAACGCAATTGCAAAAAAGTGACTTTGTGCTCACAAATTATACTATTTTTGGCATTTCTTATTGACACTTGATT
>JBDKSY010000215.1:0-8433 GCA_039680395.1 Anaerolineaceae bacterium
CTGCACCGCTGGTTTTCATTGTAGGTAGATCTGACCAGGCGCTTGCACTTTATGAAGAGCTGGCATTTTGGTTACCCACTGGTGAACGCTATATCTTTCCTGAACCAAATCCATTGTTTTATGAACAAGCTACCTGGGGAAATACTACCCGGCGTGACAGGTTGCAGGCTATAACCATTCTGGCGCGTTATCAAATCCCCCTGATCGCTAAACCTGAGAAGCCGCCTGTGATCATTGCACCAGTACGTGCCATCATGTCACGCACATTACCGCGTCGTGATTTCTTGCGGAACAGCAAAATGCTGAAAGTTGAACAGCAAATTTCTCCAGAAAACCTGATGAGAAGTTGGGTGGATAGCGGATATCAAGCATCAGATATTGTTGTAGAGCAAGGACAATTCTCCAAAAGAGGTGGAATTCTCGATATCTGGCCGACCCATATGGATAATCCTGTGCGGGTTGATTTTTTTGGTGATGTGATTGACACCTTACGGTTATTTGATCCTGCCAGCCAGAGGACAATTCAACACCTGGAAAGTGCATTCATAACTCCAGCGCGAGAGATTTTACCTGGGTATGCCAAAACGGTGATCGAACCTGGGAAAGAATTAACCGAATTTGATCTGCCATTGGTTCATCCCGCGCAAGCCAGTTTATTGGATTATCTTCCAACGAACAGTCTGGTGGCACTCGATGATTTGAATTACCTGGAAACTATCGCGGATGAGATCGAAGAACAATCTGTCCGCTTCAGGCAGGAAAGCGTTCAGGAAGGTATCCTTCCAGAGGACTTTCCAGTACCGTATCTGACCTGGTCAGAAGTGATGGATAGCTTCAACCGTTATAGCTGGTTGGATCTAGGATACACTTCAGCCCCAGAAGAACCACCTTTGGGATCAATGTTTACTCCTGGAGAACGCTATGCGGGACGACTTAAACCTCTAATTGATGCATTAAGTACAAAATGTGTGGAAGGAAACGAAGTCTCTATCGTTTCACGACAGGCAGACCGGTTAAAAGAACTCTGGTTGGAAAGTTACGATAAAGAAGATACCACATGTGCACCGCTGTTCATTGAAGGGACCTTAAGTGAGGGCTGGAACCTCAAGTTTGATGAGACTCATTTTGCCTATCTTCTGACAGACAGCGAGATTTTTGGTTGGGAACGACCAAGACCACGACAGCGCCATAGACCAGCCGCAGAAGCACCAGAGTCAACCTATACCGATTTTCGCGTGGGCGATTGGGTTGTTCATGTAGATTATGGAGTCGGACGGTTTGGCGGTCTGGTTCAACGTACCCTGGATGGTGTAAGTCGCGAACTGCTGATGATCGAATATGATCGGGGAGATCAACTATTTGTACCGGTTCATCAGGCAGACCGGTTGACAAGGTATGTTGGGCCAGGCAATGAGACGCCCACACCTACCAGGTTGGGCACACAGGAATGGCAGAATGCGCGGCAGCGTGTACAGGAAGGTGTAAAGGAAGTTGCACACGACCTGTTGGATTTATATGCAAAACGACTGGCTTCTGAAGGACATGCGTTTTCGCAAGATACCGCCTGGCAGAAAGAGTTGGAAGCCAGTTTTCCATATACCGAAACCGAAGATCAGATACGCGCCATCCATGAAGTGAAGAAAGATATGGAGCAAACGCGACCGATGGACAGGCTGCTTTGCGGCGATGTGGGCTACGGGAAAACAGAAGTTGCCTTGCGTGCAGCGTTTAAAGCAGTCATGGACAGCCGTCAGGTGGCGGTTCTGGTGCCGACAACTGTGCTGGCGCAGCAGCATTTTGAGACATTCCGACAGCGTCTGGCAGCTTACCCGGTGGAAGTGGAAATGCTTTCACGCTTCCGCAACCCTCGAGAGCAATCTGAGATCATAAAGAAATTATGGAATGGCTCAGTAGATATTGTGATCGGTACACACCGGCTGGTGCAATCCGATGTGCAATTCAAAGATCTGGGGCTGGTGATCATTGATGAAGAGCAGCGTTTTGGGGTTACCCATAAAGAATTTCTGAAAAAATTACGCACCGAGGTGGATGTTTTAACCCTCACCGCCACACCAATTCCTCGTACTCTCTATATGGCGTTAACAGGGGTAAGAGATATTTCTACCATCAATACACCGCCAGAAGAGCGTCTACCAATTGTGACCCACATAGGTCCATACTCTCCCAAGCTGGTACGCCAGGCTGTTTTACGTGAGTTGGAACGCGGCGGGCAGGTTTTCTTTTTACATAACAGGGTGCAAACCATCGAGGCTATGAAAGCTCACCTGACCAAACTGGTTCCAGAAGCACGTGTTGGCATCGGGCATGGACAGATGAATGAGCAGGAACTGGCAAAAGTGATGATGCAGTTTACGCATGGAGATATAGATGTACTCCTGTGTACCTCGATCATTGAATCTGGTTTGGATATACCGAATGCCAATACCTTGATCGTAGATCGGGGAGACACCTTTGGACTGGCACAGTTATATCAGTTGCGGGGTCGGGTAGGTAGAGGTGCTCAACGCGCTTATGCCTATTTCTTCCGACATCGAAAAAAACCACCAACTCCCGAAGGACAAGAGCGATTGGAGATCATCGCAGAGAATACGCAGCTTGGGGCTGGTTATTCTATTGCCATGCGCGACCTCGAGATGCGCGGCGCGGGAGAAATGCTGGGCACGCGCCAACATGGGTATATCGCAAGTGTAGGATTTCATCTCTACACGCGTATGCTGGCACAGGCGGTTCGTGAACAGCGTAAAGCACAGGGACTAGGTGTTCCTTCTGAAATGCATATCAGCTCGCAAGAATCCTGGATGGGTGTGAACGTAGATCTACCACTTTCAATTGGCATTCCTACGGAGTATGTTCCCGATCAGAATTTAAGGTTGCGATTATACCGTCGCCTGGCAGAAATTAAATCTGAAGATGAATTGGATGCGTTGCAGGAAGAATTTCTGGACAGGTTTGGGCCAATTCCACCAACGGTATCGGATCTGTTTTACCAGACGAAAGTCAAGGTGATGGCAGAAAGCAAAGGCCTGGATTCGATCGTGGTAGAAGCAGAACAGATCGTTCTGCATTACCCCAGCCTGGTAACAAGCGAGAGTACATATCGTCAACTTCCCTCTCTTGGTCATGGTTGCAGAGCCGGCAGGAATGCGTATTGGCTATCTCAAACTAACCCGGATGATGCCTGGAAAGAACGACTATTGACCGTATTGAAATTGATCCCTTCTGTTGACGAAACAGTAGGGGTTCATCGGGCAGCTCCCATCGTTGAAGCTACGCAATAAAGAATTCAAAAAAAATTAAATGCTCGATCCTGATTAGAGTATGCTTATTCTTTAATTCGTTGTGATATAAATGTAAAGTAGAAACGTCCTGCAAGGATGATTGCAGGTGTAGAGGAAGCAGTCTACTTTAGTCTGCGCATTGATCCTGATAAAGGACAGATGAAATCTGAAAGGAACTTGAATGGAATTTAAACTTCACGCTCCGTATCAGCCAACTGGTGACCAACCCGAAGCCATTGAACATTTGATGACTGGGCTAGAAAAGGGGTATCGCAACCAGGTGCTGCTGGGTGCAACCGGTACGGGAAAAACTTTCACCATCGCCAATCTCATTCAGCGTGTTCAGAAACCAGCATTGATCATGGCACATAACAAAACGCTCGCTGCACAACTCTACGCAGAGTTTAAGGAATTCTTTCCTGAAAACGCAGTGGAGTACTTTGTTTCTTATTACGATTACTACCAGCCTGAAGCTTATGTTCCAAGGCATGATCTATATATAGAAAAAGAAACCGACATCAATGAAGAGATCGAGCGTCTTCGATTGGCAGCTACGACATCATTAATGTCACGTCGAGATGTCATCATCGTTGCTTCGGTATCTTGTATTTATGGGCTGGGTGATCCTATGGAATACAACAGGGTGGTCATCAACCTGAAAGTAGGAGAAATCTTTCGCAGGAATGCGCTTGTCAGGCAGTTGGTTGAAAGCCAATATCAGCGGAATGATATTGAGATAAAGCCCGGTGTATTTCGTGTACGGGGTGATGTACTGGAAATCGTTCCTGCTTATGAGGAAAAGAAAGTATACAAGATATCGTTCTTTGGAGATGAAGTAGAACGCATCCTGGTGTTCAATCCGGTGACTGGAGAGGTGTTAGAAGAACCTCAAACTCTGGATATTTACCCTGCAAAGCATTATGTAACACATGAAGAACGTACCCGCAAAGCAATAGCGGACATCGAACAGGAACTGGAAGAGCGTTTGAAGTACTTCAAAGAGCGTAATATGCTTTTGGAAGCTCAACGGATCGAACAACGCACCCAGTTTGACCTGGAAATGCTGCGCGAAGTTGGGTATTGTTCGGGGATTGAGAACTACTCGAGACATTTTGACCAACGTAATGAGGGTACTCCGCCGTGGACTTTGATTGATTACCTTCCCAGCGATTATCTGTTGGTTATTGATGAATCCCATATGTCTGTCCCTCAAATCCGTGGCATGTTCAATGGTGATCGAAGTCGGAAGCAGGTTCTGGTGGATTATGGTTTCAGACTGCCAAGTGCACTGGATAACCGCCCACTTACTTTTAAAGAGTTTGAAACCCATATGGGGCAAACTATTTATACATCTGCGACACCAGGTCCCTATGAAATGGAGCGGGCTGATCAGGTGGTTGACCAGATCATTAGGCCTACCGGGTTAATTGATCCGGAAATCGAAGTACGGCCATCCAAAGGACAGGTGGATGACTTGCTGGCAGAGATCAAGAAACGTGTAGCGCAAGGAGAGAGGGTGCTGGTGACCACTCTGACCAAACGTATGGCTGAAGACCTGGCGGATTATCTCAAGGAAATGGGAATAAAGGTTCATTATCTGCACTCCGAAGTCGAAACGTTGGAACGTGTAGGCATTTTGCGCGATCTGCGGTTAGGAGTGTTTGACGTTCTGGTTGGCATCAACCTCTTGAGAGAGGGTCTGGACCTGCCAGAGGTATCGCTTGTTGCCATTCTTGATGCTGATAAGGAAGGCTTTTTGCGATCAGCTACTGCACTGATCCAGACGATCGGTCGCGCGGCCAGGCATCTTCATGGCAAAGTGCTCATGTATGCAGACAAAGAGACCGACGCGATGAAGCAGGCGATAGGAGAAACCAACCGTAGAAGAGAAAAGCAGAAAGCATACAATACAAGCCACGGGATCGAACCGATCAGCATCGTCAAGTTGGTGTATGACATTACCTCCCGGTTAACCCCTTCATCTGTAGGGGAAACAAAGAGTGATTACAGAACAGACCGCACCACAGCTGGAATGAATGTAAAGGAATTAAAACGGATCATTAATGAACTCGAGCAACAGATGAAAGCAGCAGCGAAAGAACTTCAGTTCGAACAGGCTGCGACGATCCGCGACCAGATCTATGAATTACGAGCAATTCTGGCTGAAGAATCCGATATTCCACCATGGCAGAAAGCGAAACTTCTGGCAGGTGAATTGGATTGATATTAATAAACAACAGAAAAGGTTTTAAAGGAGTTGTTGGCCGGAAGCCATTCTACTTCTACATGAAGAACTACTGCACTTCTTGGGCCTGATTGTAGATACTGCAGCAGGACATCCAGGTCAGCTCTATTTCCTTCTGCAGTAACTTCGACTTTATCATCCCAGGTATTCCGTACCCAACCACGTAAACCCAGGGTTTGCGCCTGTTGGATCACAAAGTAACGAAAACCGACCCCCTGAACACGTCCTTCTACAAAAGCATGAAGCTGCTGGAAAGTTTGAGGGTCGTCCATTTGCCTTACTCTTTGTGTTCCTCATCCCAGGATGTGTTGCTAAAGTCATCGTCTTCCAGATCGTCATTTTCAAGATCTATGATGGTATCTAGATCCGTTCCTTTTAGCATATTAATATCAAACATGCCTACCAGTTTGAAGTCTTCGGTGAACTCAAGATTTTCGAGTGCTTCATCAATAAACTCAATGTCCTCGTCATCATCCAATTCATCTGATAGAGCTTCCAACTTTTTACGAACACCTTCACCACCAATTTCTGATAATGACCAGATCACAGCTTCTCGAAGATCGGTATCCAATTCTTCATAACTCTCGAGCATTTCCAGCAACAGGGGGCGAGCTGAATGCAATTCCATTTGTCCAGCAGCTCGTACGGCTTCAAAGCTCACTTCTGGGTCGGGAGAGCTGATATTTTCGAGGACAGGTTTTTCCCAGCGTTCATTATCCATTGATCTGCCCATAGCAAATAATGCACTTACCACCCATGAAGTATCTTTGGATTGGTATGCTTTTTCGATCAATGAAGGTACTTCGTCCCTGCTTGAAAAACTGATAGCTTCCAACGCACGGCGTCGAACCAGCGCTGTATCTTTTCCGGCGATAACTTTCAGAAGGAATTTTTCAACTTTCTCTTTCGTTTCTATTGAAATTTCTTCCATTTCACCTTCGTAGACATAATGCCCCAGTGCAGAAGCAGCTTCTGCTCGAACACATTCATCAGGGTCAGATTCTGCAAATTTAAGAAAAGTACGCGCACGACTTTCTTTTGGATATTCACTTAGCAATCGTATGGCAGAGGCACGCACCTGAGGATTTGGATCTTTCAAGGTCAGTTGACCAATTTCATCGAATAGTACTGTTGTATCCGATTCAAGCAAAATTTCCAGGTCTTCAAGCAGGTTGATCCGGCGTTTCTCGTCAATTTGCAGCCATATCTCTTCCAATGACTTACAATTTTCTTCATTCAGATCAGCGAATCGGTGATGATATTGTGGAGGAAAAGTTTTCGAATTATCTAATAATGCTTTGATTATTTCTGAAAATGGAACTTGAGATTTTGATTTCATACCTGTCCACCTATGGTAATGCAATTGGGTTAAATATGTCTTGAGCCGTAATATAAAGCATCAAGACAATGAGCAAAGAGAAGCCAATGAAATTTACCAGGTTCTCATATTTTGGAGGAATCCGCTTTCGGAAAAGCAATTCGGGTAATAAGAAAAGGATCCTTCCGCCATCCAATGCTGGAATGGGTAGTAAATTGGTTAATCCGAGTGCTACAGCCAATACAGCCAGCAAATACATGGAATTCAAGCCTGCTGGCTGTGAAGAACCTGCTGCCTGCTCTTCTTGATCAAGATCACGGGTTTGCGAAAAGATGTTGAACATTCCTACTGGACCAACAAGACGCGCCTGTTCAGGTGAAATTGAGCCAGCGATCAATTGACCCGGCAACTCTATGAGAGCTTTCGCCTGGTCATATGCCATGACAAATCCATATGGTACTGCTTCAAACCAGGAAACATCTTTCACTGGATTTCCCATGGTAATGCCAAGAGGGCCTTCGCCTTGTGGAGGGTTTGATCGAGGGGTAAGCGTATAGGTGATCTCTTCGTTATTCCGCAAGACAACAACCTGCATTTCTTTATCGAGGTTTGCGTATACCAGGCTAGAAAGCTTGCTCATGCTATCAATCGGTTCATTATTGATGCTTTGTACAACATCACCAACAAGAAATCCCGCAACCGCAGCAGGGGAATTTTCGTTGACGCCCATGATCTGAATGATTTTTTGATTGGCCACACCAACTTGTGAAAAGATGATGCTGAAAATAAGCACTCCAGTGAGAATATTCATTATTGGACCGCCCAGGAGAACTCCCAAACGGGCAATGGGTTTTGCAGCACCCATCCCACCTGGAACATTAGGATCCATATCACCTTTAAGGCGAACAAAACCACCAAATGGAATTGCATTCAATGTGAAATCTGTTCCCCAGAGACGGAATATTCGGGTTATTTTGGGTGGAAAACCAAAACCAAATTCATCCACCTCGATCTTTGATAAGCGAGCAACGAGAAAATGTCCCAGCTCGTGGGTGAATAACAAAAACCCAAACAATATGATAAATTCAAGAATTCTCAATACTATAATCAATGCATCACTCATGATGGTTACCTGTTCACTCTTTTACTATCTGGCAATGTACCAGGTGCAGACTTATTATATCCATAAGCAAGATGAAATTCGAGAGAAATTCATTTGGTTCTAACAATGTGCGCAGAACCACCGACTTTGGATATCAGGATCTCTTCTGGTGTGACCAGTGCAAATGCACGTTCTCTGACTTCATTAACATCCTCTTTCTGGCAAATAAGGTGGACATTTGGTCCAGCATCCAATGTGTAAGCAACATGCAGACCTTCTGAACGCCATAAAGGTACCTCACGCATGATTGCCAACGAACCAACCTCCCAATATTGTAAAGGAGGATTTGAAGTCATCATTATGGCATGCATCATATTACTATCGAGTTCGATGATATTTGCCAGCAAAGAAAAGTCACGCTCTCTAATCGCTTTTCGACATATTTCCAATCTTCGAGGTGTATCTTGAA